>JAMLIO010000007.1 GCA_023954155.1 Pseudobdellovibrionaceae bacterium
ATGCCTTTGCGTTCGCAAAATCATGCCAAGCCGAACTCGCATTTCGACCATATATTTAGAAATAGGGCCCCCAATTCCGAAGGCTGCAAAAAAAACAGAGAGCTTAGTGGTTTTTGAGGTTGGTAGGGATGAGTTTGTTGGGGTTTTTGTCGTAGTTTTGTTTGGTGATTTTTAGGGCACTGACGACGGTGCGCGATTTTGGGGCTTGGCTGAGGTACATTACTCCATGCGTTAGGTTGTAAATGGCCTCTGGTAAGCCGACGGCTTTGATGGCCTCCATACAATTTAAAGCCACTGTCAGGGCTTGGGAGTCTGCTAGGCCAATGTCTTCTGAGGCGAAAATGATCATTCGACGGGTAATATATAGAGGGTCTTCGCCCAAATCTATCATTCTATAGAAGTAGTACATGGCCTCTTCCGCATTGGAAGATCGCATGGACTTAATGAAAGCCGAAATCAGGTCAAAGTGCTCGGCCCCCTTTTTAGGGTACGCCTTGGTGGCCTCTGTACCTGTAATTTTTTCAATAGAGGCCCAAGTTAATGGAAGCATTTTGTCTTCTATAATAGTGGGCAGGTGCAATTGCACTTGCTCCACAAAGTTGATCAGGGTGCGCGCATCCCCTTGGGCTCTCATGATGAGTTCCATTTGGGTTTCTGGTGCAAAAAGATCGGATATGTTTTTAAAACCTAAAAATTCGGACCCTTTTTTGAGCAAAGCCAAAAGAGAGCTTTCATCATGATTTTTAAGCTGCACAAGATGACAGCGACTTAAAAGGGCAGGGTTTAAAACCACTCGAGGGTTTTCTGTAGTGGCGCCGACAAAAATGATGTCCCCTTTTTCAATGCTGGGTAACAAGACATCTTGTTGAGCTTTAGAAAGTCTATGGGCCTCATCAATGAACATCAAAGTCTGTTTTTGATAAAAGACAAATCTTTCGCTGGCCTTCTGACACTCCTCACGAAGTCCCTTGGCCGTGAGGTCCACGGCATTAAGCTCGACCACATCTTGGCCAAAGTTTTTTACAAAGAGTCTAACTAGCGTGGTCTTTCCACTTCCTGGGGGACCATAAATGATAGTGCTCGGAAAACGTCCCTGCTTAAAAAGTTCAAGCACCGCAGGTTTGATAGAGTTCTTTACGACCAAAAAGTCATCCCAAGTTTGGGGACGGAGTTTCTCTGATAAAGGAGCATGTTCTGAAATCTGTTGACGGTTTTGTGCTTGAAATAAATCCATGGAAAGTATCATTTTCCACTTTCCAGCTACAATCAATCTCTAACAGGCTGAGCAAATTTTATTGTTTAAACACAAACGAAAAAAGCCTCGTACTTGACGAGACTTTTGAAATGGATTGAGTATTTAAAAGTATTGCTTCTTTAGTTGGCTAAAGCATCTGAAGACATATAATTTTTGTCCAAAATTCTTGGAGTAATAAAGATCATAAGCTCTGTATCTATTTTTGTTAGACCTTTAGTTTTAAATAGCCATCCAAAAATGGGAATATGTCTAAGAATAGGAACACCAATTTCAGTATCTGTGGTGTCGTTTTGGAAGATACCACCAATCACAGCTGTTTTATTGTTATCCACAAGAACTTTAGTTTTAGCCTGACGAGTGTTCTTAGGACTCAAACCCGATTGATCAGCCGCACCAGGGAATTCTCTTTTTACGTCAACATCTAAAAGCACACTGGCATCCGTAGTGATCTGTGGTGTCACCTTCATAGTTAATTCTAAGGGAATCGCAACTGGTTCGGCTTGTCCCAAACCACTACCAGCACCAGCAAAGGTTACTCGTTGTCTTAAAATTTCAGTGGCTTGTAAAATTTCAGCCTGTTGATTGTTTAATGTCACAACTCGTGGAGAAGAGATGATCTTGATCTGCTTGTCTTCTTCTTTCAAGTTCAATAAGGCATTGATGTTTCCTAAGAAGTCAAAGCTTCCAATTCTTAGCCCCACAGAAAGAGGATCCGTACCTGTAGTCACCTGACCTAGGTTTCCTTGAATGTTGTTCACCCTAAAACTTGGGAAGATAGAGATCTGTTGTCCACCGAAGTTTCCTAGCTGAGTGTTCGCTCCCATCACACCCCATCTTAAACCAATATCACGCGCAAACTCTCTAGAAGCTTCTACAATCTTAGCTTCAATTAAAACTTGTGGAGGTGGAGTGTCGAGTTCTCGAAGCAAAGCTACCATTTTGTTAATATTAGAAAGAGTATCATTGATAATGATTGAAGAGGTACGAGCATCACTAAACAGATTCCCTCTGTCTTTGGTCGACAAAGGCTTCAATTGCTTTTCGACCTCAATGGGTGAAGCGTACTTCAGAGGTACCACTTTAATAATAACTGGCTCAAGTTTTACTTGAGACTCTTGAATCTTAATTGCAGCATCAGCTTCTTTTTCTAAATCTTCTAGTTTACTGATTCTAAGGACATTTCCTGTTCTGATATAACCTAGATTATGAGTCTTCATAATAGTCATTAAAGCCTGATCCCAAGGCACATCTCTAAGTTTTAAAGAAATTTTACCCTCAACACCCTGACCCACAACCACGTTAGCACCTGCTTGATCCGCAATAAAGTTGATCACAGCCGTGAGTTCTTCATCATTCACCTGTAAAGAAATCAGATCTCCTGTAAAATCTGTATTCTCAAGCAAAAACTCTTCCATGTTGTTCACATTCGGCACAGATTTTCTATTAGGAGCTAAACCTGATGATGTGGCCATTCCAGAAACCAAAGCTGTACCAGGTGAAACCACAAGTCCTTTTTCTTGCACTGACACATTGGGCTCAATGTCGTTTTTCAATTGAATGATGACTCTTGCTGTTCCATCGGTATTTTCGTAACTGCTGACAGCTCCAAAAGACTGTTCAAAATCCTTCATGAATAAAGGTCTTTTATAGATGTCAGGAATTTTTGTGTTTTCGATATCAATAATATACTGCTGAGCCTTGGCATCATACTGAGTATTAAATTCCAGATTACGTCGGGCTCGGATCACAACAGATCCCCCTCTTAAATCAGAATCGTACTCTAAAGCTGTAATACGGTTCGGTTCAAATTTATTTACTGGTGGCTCATCAATCATGCTGTCAGTGATAGGACTTGTGACTGCATCATTAAAACTGCCAGTCAAACTGTCTTCAAAACTCTGATCCATAGAATCCGAAATCTCAAATCCGCCTGTCATCCCTTCAAGTGGGTCTGGACCCGTATCATCGGGTAAAGACGCCACATCATCCATATCATCAAAACCCCAATCATCTTCAGGCAATGTGGGTGTAGGACTGCTAGATGAAGGCTCATCTTCCATAGCAACGTCCCCAAAGTCATCAAAACTTCCGCCGTTGTCTTCATCTTCGAAAGCCATTCCATCAAAGTCATCTAACCCATCTTCAGAGAACTCTCCATCAAGCTCACCTTCCATATCTAAGGTTTCACTTCCTGATGCCGAGGCCTCTGGAACTTCTGAAAACTCTTCATTGATCAGCCCAACATCCTCTGTCGCTCCGTCACTTCTATTGGTCAAAGAGCTTCCACAGCCCACCAGTGACAACACCATAAGTCCTAATATAATTCTGGAGATCATCCGTGACTCCTTTGTAGTTTTAATAAAATATTTAAACTTCTAAAATCCATTTATCTACCTACTCGTAAAACCTGTGTAGAGTAAAACTTCTGCCCACCCTTAACCGCACGTGATTCAATCACAATGATTTCGCCTTCACGAATGTCTTCAACGTATCCATTGTTTCGGCCAATGGGGTCTTTCTTTTTCACCATATAAATGTTGGCCTTAGGATCGCGAATAAGAGCTTTGGGCTCTTTCGTATTCCAAGCAATAGCTGTTAATGATAGTTGAGTTAAATCGTACTGCAATAACCCAGAAGGGCCACCACCTCGACGGTCTAGAGACTGTCGAGATTGTAGGATCGGCATAAAAGGATCTCTTCGATCACGATCTTCGTATATAAAAATCGGATAGAACTCTCGATTTAAAACTTCTTCGTTAAGCTCCATCATTCGACGCGCAAATTCATCTTCGAGTCGATCCTCTGTCATCTCTTCCATCGGAATAGGAGCATCTTCATCTTGCGCATTCCAATTTAACTCGTCATCAGGATTCACACCTTCTGGAGTTTGTCCATTAGGCGCAAAATCACCGTCTTGTCCATCTTGATTATTTACAAATGGGGCATTCATAGTTCCACGACTAGGTGCTGTTCCTGGAGTGGGCTGTGATGGCACAAAGGGTTCTTGTGGTGGAGTTGGCGGAGGCAGATCTACATCTTCATCCTGCCGAGCCGAGTTCGGATTTTGCGGCACTTGACCTTGGCCAGCTTGGTCCCCGTTTTGGTTTTGGGATGGCTGCTGACCAGAGGCGGCCTCACCTGGAGGCATATCCAAAGTGTCCTGTTCGGCAGGATTAGCTGAGACTCCTTGGTCTTGCGCATAAACACTGCTTAAAATCAGACTCATTCCAATTCCAATCGCAATAAGAGGTCCCATAACTTTTAGATTTCTCATCGGGCCCCTCCTCCTGCTTCACCTACTGGTCTCAATGAATCAGCCACCACGTCCGTCACTAAGCTATAGGCTTCAAACGTCACATCAAATCTTAAAGGCGGAGATTTTCCCGAGGTGAGGTCCGTGGCCGACAACTGTCCCGCACTGATTCTTAAACGTTTAAGTGTAATGATATCATCAGTTCTTGTCAGGTAAGATAAAAACCTCATGACTTGAGCATAGTTTCCGCTAAATGAAGTGCTGATTTCAAAAGGTCGTATGTAATTGGCAATATCAAACCAATCAGGAGCATTACCACCTACTTTACGGGCCACTGGTGGTGAAGCTCCACTTCCCGTTCTGCCATCAGAAATACTTTCAAAGAAAATCCCTGCGGCACGAGCCTCTTCGGAGATGATTCTTTGCACAGTTTCTGGAGACATCCCCATTTTAAACCGTGCTGCGCGACGACTGGTTTCATTTTTTATCGCCGCAATCTCTTCTTCAATCTTAGGACCTCGTTCAATAGTTTCAACCATCATGGTGTTTTCGGCTTGAATAGTACGTATCTTGCCTTGAGTTTCAGCTCGTCGGGTCTCTACATTAGGAGAGTTGAAAATAAAAAAATAGTAAAAAGCGGCCAGCCCCACGCTGATGAGTAAGGTGTCTCTAAGACTTAACCGCCGTAGTCTATCTTCCACTAACCGAACCCTCCATAATACCTGCTCTTAATCTAAAGGAAACATATCGACCCACTTCATTGCGTAGCTCTTGTTGGTTGTAGATTAAAATATTATTGAAATACTGACTCGCCTCTAAGTTCTGTTGAAACTGAGTGAGGTCGTTTTCAGATACAGCCACACCTTCCACATTGATTCCTGTTCTTTCCAGCTGCACATTGTTGAGCCACACTTGGAAGGGAAGCAGATCTTGAATGGCATCCAAAACCTTAATGGGTAACAAACGATCCTTATCAATTTGTCTAAAGTCGTTAAGCAAAGTACGACTGGCATCCAGCTCTGACTCACGAACTCTGATCTTTGCCACAGCCTCTCGGCTCTCTTCTCTCTGGCGTTCAGCACGTGACAACTGTTGTAAAAGACCACTGATCGCATTGTTGTTTCTACTGACCGTATACTTTTCAACGGCTATTATTGAAATTAGAGGCAGCACAATGATCAACAACTTCATCGACGGCGGCAGCTCTAGTCCTAACTTAATAGGACCACCCGCTTTGTTTCGTTGTAAAATTTCACCATAAGAAAGCTGATTGGCATTTGCTGGAATGGCTAGATTTTCTTGGGTGCGGTCACGCAGAAGGTTAACCTTGATCATCAGTGTCCCCCTCTAAGCGCAAACTTAAACCTAAAGCCACAGTTCCTTTCAAGGCCACTTCGTCTTCATCATCTTCCAAGGCACCTGGTCTAATATCTAAAACACGACGTGGATCAAGAAAGTCTGTCGGCAATTCGAGAACACGTCCCAATGCCTGAGCTAAACCTTTTGTTTTTGCCGCTCCACCCGTTAAAAACACATGCGATAAAGAAATACCTTGGGTGGTGTTTAGAAAGAACTCAAAACTTCCTTGAATCTGATCACACACAGAGTCCAAAGCATTTTCAATCGCTTGAGCAGCCACATCGGGCATTGTGCCCTCTGGCCCCACCTTAAATCTTTCGGCTTCAAAATAAGAAATTTCCGCTGCAGTCTGGATCTCTTGGGTGAAAAAACTTCCTCCAACAGGAAGGTCACGACAGAAGATCACCTCACCACGATGAACCACCACAAAATGCGTAAAAAAGGCACCAATATCCAAAAGTGCCACAGCTTGATCATGGATATCGCCATAATTGTAGTTAAAGATATTGGCTACAGCAAAACCACTCACATCAACATTGCCAACCTTGTAGCCAGAAGCTTCAACAGCAGAAACCACCTTACGTAAATGATTTTTCTGAGCCGCCACAATCAAGATATCTATCGTCTCGGCATCACCATTAGATTGCGCTTCTAGAGTCACATAGTCCAAGTTGACTGACCCAAGATCAAAAGGGATATACTGCTCAGCTTCCCATCTCACTTGGTCAGATAACATATTGTCATCCACTTTAGGTATACTGACTTTTTTTACCATCACCGCAGAGCCCACAAGACCTACATTGACCTTTCTTTTACCTAACTTTAATTTTTTGATCACCGAAGCAATCACAGGTTCAAGTGCTTCGGGCTGAATCACTTCGCCTTCTGCCAGTGGGTTATTAGGAATCTTTTCGATAACAAATTTATGGATTGTACTTTTTTTGGTTGAAACTTCCACCAAGGCAGCCTTTACGCTGTCGGATCCTATATCTAGGCCAATATAATGCTTTTTTGAACCGCCAAATAGTGCCAAATTCCCTCTAGTTGTCTTACGTGTTGTTAGCAAAATTCTACTTACTTCGACTTAACATTTTAGCCAAACATTCACCAAAGTCTAAGCCCTCACTTTGGACTTATTTTAGCTAAATCTTAAGTCTATATAAGTAGGCTCGCGCTACTTTATACCCTATTTAATTACAACTGACCGAGACCAGACTGTCAACTAAGGTCTTGGACTTGCTAAGGAAATCTTCACTCTATAAACAGAATCGTCCAACAATACTACGAAGGTCTAGTTTGCGCTACAAACTAGCTCATTAAAAAGTAATAGGCATACGCAGAGAAGATCAAAAAAGGTCCGAAAGGAATGGCAATATTGTGTGAGGATTTTTTTTGTGTAAATAAAATATACGATCCCACAAGAGTCCCTGCCACGCTTGACACCATCAGGATGAACACCAAAGACTGTGCTCCCAAAAGCGCCCCCAGCCATGCCATCAGCTTAATGTCCCCGCCGCCCATACCATCAATGCCTCTAAGTTTTTTATAAAACACTGCGGTCATATAAAAAAATCCACCACCTAAAATGGCACCCAATAAAGAGGCAAACGGAGTTCGGAGTTCGGGATTGATCAGGCTTCCTAAAATCCCGATGACTATTCCAGATAAAGTATAAATATCAGGCAAAAACATGTGTTTATAGTCTATAAAAAAACAGGGCACAGCGGCTGCTGTAAAAACACACAACTCTAAGGTCGTCCATGTGAATCCAGATTTATAGAAGATGGCCAAAAAGAGCAGGCCTGTAAGAAGCTCCACCAACGGATATTCAATAGAAATGCGCTCTTTACACCCCGAACAACGGCCTTTTAAAAACAGCCAAGATATAATGGGAATGTTTTCATAAAATTTGATCTTTTTTTGGCAATGAGGACACGAACTTCCTGGCGAGATCAGGCTGAGTTCCCGCGGCCATCTATAGATCACCACATTGGCAAAGCTCCCAAAACAAGCCCCAAAGGCAAAAGCTAAAACATAGACCCCCATCAGGGTCATTGCACCCGCTTCCATTACGTCAGATCCTTCTCTTCAAACACCACAATGGCTAAGACCAAAAAGATCACCACCCACGACAGACCATAAAGCAAAGACGCTCCATAGGCTGAGGCCGCGTCCCATTCATTGTAAGTCAAATCTGACTTCCAGTTTAACCCTTCCATATTGGGTAAGATCCATAAAAGGATCGGTCCTACCGTCTTTACATATTCTGAAGGAGACAGTTTGAGTAAAAACTCAAGTGAAGACACCCAATGGGTGATCAAGAAAAAACAAAATGAGAGACCCACCGTTAAGAGTGTGGAAGTCAAAAGAGAGATGAACAGCGCAAAAGAAAAAAGCACTAAGGATTCTACAAATATCCCCGCAAAAGGAATGAACACCTTAAAGCCCCACTCCAACCCTGTTAAAAACGAAGTGAGAAAAAAGAAGCCACTTAAAATTAAAAGAGTCACCGATAAACTTACGGCAAAACCAAAAAACTGCGCCAAAAGATATGTAGACCTAGAAATATCTTTAGAGAGAAAAATAAAAGCCGCTTGGCTTTCCAATTCTTCTTTGAGCAAAGAGGCTCCAGCAAGAACTGCTAAAAAGATGGCCCCCACCTGTGCTCCAGACAGACCAAAATTGATCGCTAGTCGAATCTCATCGTTAAACCCCAAGGGTCCAAGAAGTAAGCTTAATAAAGTCAGCAGAGTCCCAATGGTCAGACCCACATAATAAATCTTTTTATGTGATAAACTCACAAAGGTAAGATGGCTTAAGCTAATAAGTTTCTTTAACATCGGAACCCTCAAGTAACATTTTATAAATGGCCGTAAGCTCTTGGTTGTCAGGAGTGACAGACCAAATTCTATAATTCTGTTGAATGTAATTCTGCAAAGTCGGACCTAAGCTGTGTTCGGCTACAGTTTCAAAGTGCAACTCATTGCTGTCACTCTTTTTATATTGCACGCTAAAGGTGGTGGTCTTTACTAAACTCTTCACATCACCCATGTATCGAACTTGGCCTTGCCTGATCACCACCAAGAAGTCGCACACCTTTTGCACATCCTCTAGCAGGTGACTGGTCAGAAACACACTCTTCCCACTCTTCGCGTATTCATTCAGAGTGTTGACCGTACTCAAACGACTTTCGGGATCAAGACCATTAAAAGGTTCGTCTAAAATCAACAGGTCAGGCTGGGACAGGAGAGCTTGAGCTAGAGCCAAACGTTGATTCATCCCTTTAGAAAATCCCTTGCAACGACGATCTTTAACATAAGCTAAATCCACCAGTTCTAAAGTTTCCAAAATTCTTTTTTCTTCAAAGTTAGACGTGATAGAGCCTACAAACTTTAAGATTTCAACTGGGGTTAAAAATCCAGGAAATTCAGGTTTTTCTGGTACATATCCCACTCTGGAGCGGGCTTTAGCATAAGGCTGATCGCCAAAAAATAGCACTCGCCCTTCTGTAGGGCTCACAAGATTGGTGGCGATTTTAATGAATGTGGATTTGCCAGAGCCATTGGGTCCCAAAAAGCAGGTGATGGTGCCTGCGGGCACTTCAAAGTTGAGACCTTTTAAGGCCTCGACTTTTTTTGATTGAAATCCCACATAAAAATTTTTTTTAACACCTTCTGCTTTCAGCACAGAATTCATAGTTGCAAACCTTTTTGAAGCGGATACACATCAAATGATCCCCTCTTTTGGTTTTGTAAGGCAAGTAAAAATGCTTGCGCCGCATCACTTTCTGTTAAACAAGGGATAGAGTAATCAATACAGCTGCGACGAATGCTAAAGCTGGCATCAATGGACTGCTTACCTGAGGTGGTGTTAATCACCAGACACACTTCCCCTGAACGAATTCGATCCACACAATGTGGACGGCCTTCATGAACCTTCTTCACTTTCAAACATTCAATTCCATGAGACTGAATGAAATCAGCAGTCCCTCCTGTAGCACTCAGAGTATAGCCCATATCCACAAGCTTTTTAATATCTGGCAACAGCTCTTGTTTGTCTTTGTCTCTTAAGCTTAAGAAAACTTCACCGCTATCTGGAAAAGTCAATCCCACAGAGATCATCGCTTTAAGTAGAGCCTCCGAATAATCCGTTCCCACTCCCATGCTTTCCCCTGTGGACTTCATTTCTGGTCCTAAAATTGAATCCGCATTGGGAAACTTTTTAAAGGGAAAGCTCACACCTTTGACCACAACTTTATCTAAAGACTCCTGCCAATTGAAAGTTTTTGTGAGTGGTAAACCCAAAATTGCTCTCATACCAATATCCACCAAAGGAATACGAGTCGCTTTAGACACAAAGGGCACTGTTCTTGAGCTTCGAGGGTTGGCTTCTAAAACATACACCTCATCATCTTTGACCGCGAGTTGTAAATTCAAAAACCCAATCACTTGCAAACGATCCGCAAGAGCAAGACTTAGCTCTTCAATTTTTTTCAAGGTTTCTGGCTTTAAACGTTGTGGGGGCATGACACCCATGCTGTCTCCACTGTGCACACCCGCAGCTTCAATATGTTCGATCACCCCACCTATGACCTTCCAGTCTTTGGCGCGCACGAGGTCCACGTCAATTTCTAAAGCACGTTCTAAAAACTGATCGATCAAACATGGGTGTTCAACATCTATGTCTTTTTTATACTTAGAAAAATAATCCTGCAGCTCCACTTCGGATTCTACGATTTCCATTCTTCTTCCACCCAACACATAACTTGGACGAAGCATCACAGGGTACCCAATTTTAGCGACAATCTTTAAAGCCTCATCGACGTCTGCCGCCATTCCTGACTTGGGAATATTGGCATTACAAGCCTCTACGATTTTAACAAACTGACCACGGTCTTCTGCCAAATCAATAGCGTGTAGGCTAGAACCCAGAATTTGAAATCCCGCCTGTTCTAAAGAAGGAGCCAAACGGATAGGAGTTTGCCCCCCAAGCTGACACACAAATCCTTTAGGGTTTAAAGCTTCACACACCTCGATCACACTTTCAGGATCAAGAGGTTCAAAAAATAAAAAGTCAGACGTATCATAATCCGTAGATACTGTCTCTGGATTGGAGTTGATCATAGCCACTTCATATCCTAATGCCCTAAGAGCCTTCACACTTCTGACACAGCCATAATCAAATTCAATACCCTGACCAATACGGTTGGGGCCACTGCCAATGATGACGATTCTTTCTTTTTGTGATTTCAAAAACACATCTAAACCTTGTGGTTTTTCGCTCCAATAAGTGGAGTAAAAATAAGGTGTTTCTGAAGCAAATTCTCCAGCGCAGGTGTCCACTTGCAAATAACTTGGAGTGATCCCCCAGTTCTTTCTTAAACCTTTCACATCTTGAACGGGAATCTGAACCAATTTGGAAATGGACTTATCTGTAAATCCTAAACGTTTTGCTCGTTTCAGACTGTCTTCAGTGAGCTTTTGACCTCGGATCACCTCTTCAAAATCTACAATCTCTTTAAGCTGTTCCAAAAACCAAGGATGAATGCCCGTCCACTCATTAAGTTCACTCACACTATGACCGCGACGAAAAGCCTCAAACAGGTAGTCCATGCGTTCACTGTTAGGATAACTGACTTTTTCTTTTACAAATTCCACTTCAACTTCGGCCATGTGACCATGTTCAAGAGACACATAAGCTTTGCTAAAGGACTCTTTAAATGTTCTACCGATTCCCATCACCTCACCCACACTTTTCATTTGTGTTGTCAGGTGGTCTTCTGAACCCGTGAACTTCTCGAAGGCAAAACGCGGAATCTTAGTGACCACATAATCCAAAGCGGGTTCATAACACGAAGGTGTGGTTTTGGTGATGTCGTTTTGAATCTCTTCTAGAGTCTGTCCCACAGCCAGAAGTGCTGCAATCTTAGCGATAGGAAATCCCGTGGCTTTACTGGCTAAAGCCGAAGAACGACTCACACGCGGATTCATCTCAATCACAACACGCTCGCGAGTGGTAGGATGCACGGCAAACTGTATGTTTGCCCCGCCTGTCTCTACCCCCACAGCGTTGACAATCTTTTGCGCCTCATCCCGCATCTCTTGATACTCTTTATCTGAAAGAGTCTGTTGAGGCGCGACCGTAATGCTGTCTCCTGTATGCACGCCACAAGGATCAATGTTTTCAATCGAACAGATCACCACAAAGGTGCCATTTTTATCACGCATGATCTCAAGTTCATATTCATACCAACCAAGCAAACTCTGCTCTACTAAAACTTCTGAGGTCGGACTTTCATGCAAGGCATTGGCCAGTTTGGTTTTGTACTCTTCTAAAGAGTACGCCACTCCTCCGCCTGCTCCACCCAAAGTATAATTGGGGCGCAAGATGACTGGAAAATTAAAGTCCTCAATGTCTTTTAACCCCTGTTCAAAGGTAGACACCATCACGCTTTGCGCTTTGGATGCCCCGACTTGGACTAAAATATCATTGAATTTTTCTCGGTCTTCAGCGGCTTGGATCACATCAGGGTTGGCTCCAAGCATTTTAATATTCAAACGGTCAAAGATTCCGTCTTCATAAAGCTCTAAAGCTAAGTTTAAGGCCGTCTGTCCTCCCAATGTAGGAATCACAGCATCTGGTTTTTCTTTTTCTAAAATTTTAAGCAAAAACTTTTTCTTCAGAGGTTCAATATAAACTTTTGAAGCCACATCAGGGTCTGTCATGATGGTAGCGGGGTTAGAGTTCACTAGCACCACCTCCACACCCAAAGAGGTCAGTGCTTTACAAGCTTGTGTGCCTGAATAATCAAACTCACAAGCCTGCCCGATCACAATAGGTCCACTACCAATGATTAAAATCTTTTTGTAGGGAATTGCATTTGCTGAACTCATATTCTTGTTTCTGCCTTTCTATCAAATAAAGGTTCATCAGCGTAAATTTTGCGGACATCCACTTGTTTGAAACGTAAATTTTGAAAGAACCGTCTAAAGATCAAATCCAAAAGCCTGATCTTCATCTCTAAGCGCACCTCAATATTTTTTTCTTTGCGGATCAACTTCACTTTAGAATCAATAAATTTCTCTGAACCTTGAGGGTGAACCGTCAGGTAAGCCCCCGCATACCAATCCTTGTTGTATCTAAAAAGACGGGTTTGGATGTAACGGTTCTTTTCTAAAAGCAGTATGGCATCGGTATTTTTAAAATAAATCTTATCTCGTGTGATCAGATCACGAAAATACACCCATCCTCTACTTTCTTTATAAAAATAATAAATGCTCGATCTAGCTTGTTGCAGACTCTCTTTAAGGTCTTCTGAAATTTCTGGAACTTCATGGACCATAGAAATACAACTGGTCCCTTGGTAAAGAAAATCATACAGATACCAGTCCCTAAATTGAATCCATTTGCTTTCAATATCAATTTGATCTTCATCAAAGGGACCCGCAAAATCCACGTAGGACTGTTTCGCTAAAGTCAGTCGGTCCTGATACCCAGGACCTGAAAAGTGAGTGAAGACTTGATCTAGAAGTTCATTAAATTCAACCACGAACCATCTCCTTCATGAAGTAATCAAATAACAGAGCCGCATCATTGGGCCCTGGGTGACTTTCTGGGTGAAACTGCACACTAAGACATTTTAAACTTTCGCTTTTGATCCCCGACACTGTGTTATCATTAAGGTTCACATGGGTGATTTTAATATCGGCAGCATTGGGCAGAGGGCATTCTGGCATTCTCACCGCATACCCATGGTTTTGTGCTGTCATATAAACCTTATTTAAAACTAAATCTTTGACAGGGTGATTGCTTCCTCTATGTCCAAAGCGCAATTTGAAAGTTTCAAATCCCAGAGCCAAAGATAAAATCTGGTGCCCCATACATATTCCAAAAATAGGTAGCTTCCCCACAAGCTCTCTGACTGTTTGGGGAGCATGCTCGACATCGGCAGGATCACCAGGCCCATTCGTGAGCATCAGTCCATCGGGACTCCACTCCATAATCTCTGCGGCAGAAGTTCTTGAAGGAAACATGCACACTTCTGAACATCTCTGCTGTAATTCACGGATGATGTTCATCTTTGAACCAAAGTCCATCACCGCAATGCGTGGCCCTTGAGGATTTTGACCCTTAAAAGTCGTGGGTTCTTTTACACTGACTAGATTCACCCAGTCTTTTTCTTTTTTACGAGCCTGTTCAATAAGCTGTTTTGATTTTCCAAGAGCCTCTTGGGCGTCTTCAGCTTCGACGATAGCACCCCAAGTGGTGCCCTTTTCTCTGAGAGTCAGAATCAAGGCTCGTGTGTCGACTTCACTCAGCACAGGAACCTGTTTATGGGTTAAACGCTTAAGCCAAGAGTTCTCTCGCGAGGTGTTTTGAATCTCAAGACACACAAAACCCCGAATGTGCACTTGGGAGGACTCCCACACTTCGTCATCTACACCATAGTTACCTTGCATGGGAGCAGAGGCCACCAAGATCTGTGAGAAGTAACTGGGGTCTGTTGCCATCTCTTCGTATCCAGAGTGACTGGTATTGAACACGATTTCTCCAGCACGAGCAGTACCACCGTTCCATTTACCAGAAAACACATCTCCTGTTTCTAATACTAAATATCCCTTACTGCTCATATCTTTTCCTTAGTTAAGAGGGCTTTCATCAGAAACGCTCTGACATAGTGGCCGTTTTCTTTCTGCTGCCAGATCAAAGAATTTTTATGTTCAGCCAAACCAAATTCAAAATCTTCATTACGTAAAAAAGGTCCTGGGTGCATCAGTGGCACGTCATGCTTTTCCAGTAGCTTTTGTGTGATCATATAATCCTTAGATACATCTAAAGCCCCACGCTCTTTCTGTGTTCTTAATCGAATGACCACGTCGGCCCAATCCATAGCTTCGTCCAAATTTGAAAACTTCTGCCAATGAGATTCACCACTCCAGTGTGCAGGGTCAGCGCACTGTCCTAACTCGTACCCTAACTTTTGCGCTATCACTGAATGAGAGTGGGCGACTCGGCTATGCTTCGCATCACCAACAAACAACAGCTTTAAACCCGAAACACGTTCTGTGTCTTTGTACTCCATGATGGTCACCAGATCTAAAAAGGCCTGTGTGGGATGATAAAGTTCACCATAACCCGCGCAGATAATGGGGATAGAGGTGTTTTGATAAAATTGCTCTACGTCAATGTGCTCGCCAGAACGTATGATCAATAAATCAGGGTGATTCATTTCAAAGACTTTCAAAGAGTCTGCAATACTTTCCCCTTTAGACATACTGGTAAAACCGTCCATCTGAAAATAGCTATGTCTAGCCCCTAAACGTTGAGCCGCAGTTTCAAAGCTCACCCGAGTGCGAGTGCTGGGTTCAAAGAAAATTTGAAAGACCAAATAAGGCTGATCTAAGGCTAAGGAACTCCAACCTTTTTGGGCGACCTGTTGTTTTAAAGCCAAAGAAGACCGTAGAATAGACTCAAGGTCACTTGGAGACTCTTGTTTTAAGGAAAATATTTGTGTTAGCATGCTAAAATCACACTCTAGTAAAGTATCCTCGAAGAGTCTAGAGTTTTTTAAAAACTCTATCCCAGCGCAGACTCGACAGATCGCAGAAGTCCATTCTAGGGTTCATTTTTTCGCAGCTGAGCAAGATTCTCCACGCTGGCCCCACCATATTCCCCACAGGCACACTGCCCCACTGCCTGCTGTCACTGGAATGATTACGGTTATCTCCCATAAAAAACAGCTCTCCATCTAGAACAATATGGGTGGTCGTAGGTAGTTCTTCCTGTCCTCGTGCCCTAGACATAGTGAGATAGCGGACCTGCTCAATCTCTTCAGAAAAAAGCTTAAGCCCGTCACTGCCATCGGGGTCAAAAAGCTCTTTATAAGTTTCTTCCCACTTTGGCCCCTCACCATACTCTATCACTTCGATATCATTGATCTTTACAATTTGGTCACCCAGCATTGTGATCTGATCCCCAGGAAGCCCAATCAGTCTTTTGACAAAATAAGGGCCTCCATCTTTAGATTTAAAAACTACAATTTGCCCTCTTTGAGGCAGTCTAGGACCCAATAGCCACGTTTGAGTAAATGGAATTTTGACACCCGTGAAGACTTTTCTTACCACGATATAGTCACCCACATACAGGTTGGGAAACATACTGCCAGAGGGAACCACAAAAGGTTCAAAAAAGAACCAACGCACTGAAAAGAGCAGCAATACAAATAAAATAAGTTTGGATAAAACCTGCCAGAATGTAGGTCGCATTTTAACTCTAGATGGCGCCTTAGTCTCTGTGGTCAACGGTCCTCCTTACGTAGAGATCTTAAACACTCCACTCAGCTCTATGCTTAATGCACTGTATGAAAGAAGCGTGTGCCCCGAATCGTCAATGGATTACAGACACGAATGAGACTAAAGCTCTTATCGCAAGAGAGCCATACAAACATGGCTTTCCCAATTAAGTTTTCATAAGGAACATAACGAAATGCCTCTTTCATGCGACGGCTGTCTTCGGAGTTAATCCGATTATCTCCCATCACAAAGTAATGATTCGGCGGGACTTCATAGGGGCCAAACTCTCCCTCAAAGGCGTCTTTAGGCAGCAGCACACTGTAAGTGTAATCCCCTAAATGCTCTTCCCAGTGAGCATAGTTTTCCATAGGGCCCGCATTGCTATGATCAAAGTCTTTCTCTTTGAGCCAATCCCAATCCGACTTGTGTTTTTCAGGTACAGATTTTTCTACCAGTTCGTCATTCACATACAGATTGCCGTTTTCGTAATACACTTTATCACCAGGCAGTCCTACCACTCTCTTAATGTAGAAGAGGTTATTTTCAGGGTTTCTAAAAACCGCAACCTCTCCACGCTCTGGGCCGCCAAACTTCACCATCCATTTTTTGCTAAATGGAATTCTCACTCCATAAGTGGCTTTATTCACAAAAATATGATCGTTGATCAATAAACTAGGGAGCATACTTCCTGAAGGAATGACGTAGGCTTCAACAAAAATCCACCGAAAGAACAAAGCTACTGCAAATGCCACCACAAATGAGCCAAGGCCCTCTGTCCAAAATTTTTTGTCTTTCATCTTTTGAATCACGCTGGTACTCCTGTTGAATGTCCTCAGTTTAACTGTCAGACTTCAAGACCGCAAGAAAAGCTTTTTGCGGAATTTCAACCTTCCCAATCTGCTTCATGCGCTTTTTACCTTCTTTTTGCTTCTCCAAAAGTTTTCTCTTACGGCTGATATCCCCACCATAACACTTTGCGGTAACATCTTTTCTAAGTGCCCCGATGGTCTCCCTAGCAATGATCTTTGCTCCAATAGCGGCTTGAATGGCCACTTGATACTGCTGACGCGGAATGATCTCTTTGAGTTTTTTAGCCAAGTCACGCCCTCTGGCCTGAGCCTTGGATTTATGCACAATGACCGAAAGCGCATCCACAGGCTCCCCGTTAATCAAAATGTCCATCTTAGATAAATCTGAAATCTTATACTCACTCAGTTCATACTCCATAGAAGCAAAACCCTTAGTCATGGACTTCAAACGGTCATAGAAATCAAACACCATCTCGTTAAGCGGAAGTTCATAAACAATCATCACCTTGTCAGCCAAGATGTACTCCATCTTTTGCTGAATGCCTCGTTTGTCTTCACAAAGTTTAATAATACTTCCCACATATTCTGAAGGAGTGTGCACAGACAAGGTCACATAAGGCTCTTCTACCCTTTCGATACGAGAGGCATCGGGTAAATCAGAAGGGTTTTCAATCTCGTTCATCGTACCATTGGTCTCATAAACTTTGTAAACCACAGTAGGTGATGTGGTGATCAGGTCTAAATTGAATTCTCTTTCCAGTCGCTCTTGCACAATCTCCATGTGTAAGAGACCTAAGAACCCACATCTAAAACCGAAACCTAAAGCCGCTGACTTTTCCGTTTCAAAGGTTAAGGAAGAATCATTCAAAGCGAGCTTTTGCAAAGCCTCCTCTAATTCTTTGAACTGAGGAGTTTCAATAGGGAAGATGCCCGAAAACACCATGGGTTTTGCTTTTTTAAATCCCGCTAGAGCCACTGTGGCTCCCTTTTTACTGGTAGTGATCGTATCCCCGACTTGCACCTGCCTTAAATCCTTAAGGCCACAGATCACAAAGCCCACTTCACCTGCGGTCAGTTCTTGTAACTCTACAGGGTGGGGGGTGAAAACCCCGAGCTTTAGCACCTCATGTGATACTAAATCATTGGCCATAAACTTGATCACATCGCCCTTTTTGATAGAGCCCTCAACCACTCGTATTAAAGTGATGACACCCTGATAAGCATCAAACCACGAATCAAAAATCAAAGCTCTTAAAGGAGCAAGATCATCCGTTTGCGGCGGAGGGATCTTTTTCACCACAGCCTCAAGAATGTCTTGAATCCCAATCTTAGCTTTAGCACTAGCTAAAATCGCTTCAGAGGTATCGAGTCCAATGACATCCTCAATCTGTTCTTTGACCACATCAGGGTTAGCGGCAGGTAAATCAATTTTATTAAGTACAGGAATGATCTCAAGATCGTTATCCAAAGCCAAATACACATTAGCTAGAGTTTGCGCCTCCACACCTTGGGCGGCATCCACGACTAGTAACGCCCCTTCGCAAGCAGCTAGTGAACGTGAGACTTCATAACTAAAATCCACGTGCCCTGGGGTATCAATCAAGTTGATGATATACTCTTTACCATCTAAAGCTTTGTAATTAAGACGTACAGTTTGAGCTTTAATCGTGATCCCACGTTCCCTCTCAATCTCCATACTGTCTAAGTACTGATCCTTAAGTTCACGGTTGGACAAAGCCCCCGTGAACTGCAAAATGCCATCGGCCAAAGTGCTCTTACCATGATCAATATGGGCAATGATTGAAAAGTTACGAATATTTTTAGACATAGGATTTTAAAGCTTCTACCTTATCTAATTTTTCCCATGTAAAGCCTTCGTTTTCACGACCAAAATGGCCGTAAGCAGCAGTCTTTTTATAGATGGGTTTTAACAGGTCAAAGCTTTCAATGATCCCTGCGGGTTTAAGGTTCCAAAGCTCACGAACCGCAGCCTCAAGCTGAGCCGAAGGCACCTTCGCCGTCCCAAAATCTTGCACTAAAATATTAGTGGGTTCAGCCACTCCAATGGCATAAGACAGTTGCACCAGAATACGATCTGCAAGCCCTGCGGCCACAATGTTTTTGGCTACATGTCTTGCCGCATAGGCGGCAGAACGGTCGACCTTAGAAGGGTCTTTCCCCGAAAAGGCCCCGCCACCGTGGGCTCCATGGCCACCGTAAGTGTCCACGATGATCTTTCGACCCGTTAAACCACAGTCCCCTGTTGGTCCACCAACTACAAAGCGCCCTGTGGGGTTAATAAAAAACTTAGTCTTACTGTCAATGTACTCAGAAGGAATCACCTGCTTGATCAACTGTTCGCGAACATATCCTTGAATGTCACCTTGGCTGACATCGGGAGAATGCTGGGTAGAGATCACAATGTTTTCAATACGACTGACTTTGCCCTCTTTGTACTCAACCGTGACTTGGCTTTTACTATCGGGCCTTAAGAAAGGCACCACACCCGCCTTACGATCTGCGGCCATCTGCTGCACTAATTTATGAGATAAAGCTATAGAAAGAGGCATAAGTTCTGGAGTTTCATTGACGGCATAGCCAAACATTAAACCTTGGTCCCCTGCTCCCATTTCTTTGCTGCTGCTTTCATCAACACCCATGGCGATGTCTGCACTTTGTTTGCCTACAGCGTTAATGATCGCACAGGCTTTATAATCAAAGCCGATGTCGCTGGAGTCGTACCCGATCTCCTTAATTGTGTTTCTGACTATGTCTTGAAAATTGATATTTGCGGAAGTGGTGATTTCTCCTGCCAACACAACCAGTCCCGTAGTCACTAGTGTTTCGCAGGCTACACGGCTTTTAGGGTCTTGCTCTAACAGGGCATCTAGGATGGAGTCACTGATCTGATCGCTGACCTTATCTGGATGCCCTTCTGATACGGATTCACTGGTGAATTGATAATTTTGGCTCATCGGCCGCCCTCCTTAATGCACTCGGGATATATTCCTAAAGTACACTTTGATAACAAATTATCAATAGGCGGGCAATACCATGAGCGGCTTTAGCCTGACTAAGCCGCTCTGCTAGATGCGTATCTTTTAAGACTTTCCTCTTTGGCCTTACGAGATTTCTGACGGCGCATTTTGCCCGATTTGAACTTCGTATGGCTTCTTTCCATTTGCTTTAAAACTTTTTCAAAGCTTTCATCAATGGCCTCAAAATAATCATCAGTGATGGCCTTAGCAATATACAAAACACCATCGCAATCGACTTGCAGGTTCACAATGCGTTCATGTTTTTGGTCCAAAAAAGTAACATTGACTTTAAAGGGCTTATGCGTTTCGAACCTCTTAAGCTTTTCTGCTTTTTTATTGGCATAATCCACCAAGTAGTTCGACCAGTTCCGATGTCTGAATGTATAGTTGACCCTCATACGACCTCCATTGATTTCTCTTCGGACCAATGTCTAGAATTCCCAAGCCCTTTTCTAACAGTAAAAAAATAAAAAACTTTAGAGAAAAGTCACTTCTTTTCTAAGCCCATTTACTTTTCTCTTTTTAAGACCCACATAAACGAATAAATCGCATTACCCCACCGAAGGCCACACACTCACTGCACTGTTAAGAAAATGTTGAAGTCCACACAAAGGGTTTGATTTTGAAACAAAAAACCCACCCTATTTTTGCGAAATACGAGCCAAGAAATCTTTCAAATACCAATGTAAATAGATATAAAAACATTTATGACCACCAAAACTGTTGCGCAAATCCACCTCCACACCTTAGCCTCCCGTTTGGGGTGGATGGGCTCCTTTATTTATAGATGGTCGAAATGCGAGTTCGGCTTGGCGCATTTTTGCGAATGCAAAACTGTGCCAAACGTCACTGTCTGAGCATTTTGAGTATCTATAAATAAAGGAGCCCATCCACCCCAAACGGGAGGCGGGTTTAGAAGTATTTTTTGCGTTTGCTTGAAGGCAAGATGCCTAAGACATCGCGGTACTTGGCCACAGTTCGACGAGCGATTTCGATGCCGTCGTCTCTAAGCAAGTCCACAATCTTTTGGTCCGAAAGTGGCTTTTTGGCGTTCTCTTTAGCAACTAGATCTTTGATCTTAAGCTTCACAGATTCACTGGCCAAAGAGTCCCCGTCGGTTTTAGAGATTCCTGAGTTAAAAAAGTATTTCAGCTCAAAAATTCCTCTTGGAGTGTGAACATACTTATTGGTGGTCACACGACTCACTGTGGATTCGTGCATCTCAATATCATTAGCGATGTCCTTTAAAATCATAGGACGGATATGGGCTGGGCCCTTCTCGAAAAACTCCAGCTGATGTTTCACAATACTTTCTGTCACCTTATAGATGGTTCTCTGGCGTTGCTGGATGGACTTGATCAACCATACTGCTGATTTTAATTTATCCTGAATGTAATCTTGAGTCTGTTTGGATTGCCCTTCCAGCTTGGCCGCAGACTTACTCCCACCATCTGTCAGCAGGCTCTTATAGAAACTTGAAATTTTAAGCTTAGGCAGTCCCTCTTCGTTAAGGGCCACAACATACTCTTCGCCTACCTTGTACACATAGACATCAGGAGTGACATACTGGGTGTCAGAAGACTGGAAGGCACGACCTGGCTTGGGATCAAAGGATAAAATGATCTTACAAATTTCAACCACCTCTTCGATGGCCAGATTCATGGATTTTGCGATACTTTCGTAATTCTTCTTTTCCATGTCTTTAAGGTGATGTTCAATCACGTGCATCACATCTTTGGTGTCTTCTTCTAAATGTTTGGCTTGCAACATGAGGCACTCTTTAAGATCACGACTTCCTACTCCAGGAGGATCAAACTCTTGCACAAAAGGCAGTATCTCCTCTAACTCTATGACCTCAATATTTTCTTCTTCTGCAATCTGCCCTAGAGGAACTTTGATATAACCATTGTCATCAATATGAGAAATCAAAAGGCTCACCATCGCCATCTCTTCTTCATTGAAACCACTAAGACTGGCTTGCCACTGCAAGTGCTCTTTTAAGGTTTGAGAGACAGAAATGAAATTGTCATAGTTAATGGCTTCACTGGGAGCCGTCGCAGACAGGCCTCGGTACTGCAAATCATCGTCACCGTACTCATACTCATCTTGTTTTTGAGGATCTTGGTCTTCGGAACTGGAATCTTTTTCTTGGGATGTTGAAGACAGCTCTACACTGGGATCGTCTTCGATGGTGTCCATGATCTCTTCAAGGACGGGGTTTTCATCTATCTCTTTACGAATTTCATTTTCAAGCTCTAAGCGCGACAATTGCAGCATTTTGATCGCCTGCTGAAGCTGGGGAGTCATCCTAAGTTGCTGCGATAATTTCAGGCTGGTTTTAAGCTGCATAGACATTCGTCGTTTCTCCTCTACTAGACCCCTTGCCTTGATTCTTAAATGTCTTTGGCCCTTTATCTAAAGCCTAAGTTACATTCTAAAATCTTCTCCCAAGTAGAACTCTCTAGCTAGGCTAGATTGAGTGATCTGTATAGGTTCTCCTTCGACAATAACCGTGCCAGACTTTAGTAAATACGCATACTCACAAATCTCAAGTGTTTCACGTACGTTATGATCTGTAATAAAAATCCCAAGCCCTTCAGACTGTAGCTTTTTGATAATCTTTTTGATCTCACCAACAGCCAGAGGGTCAATCCCCGCAAAGGGTTCGTCTAAGAATAAAAACTTAGGTTCCCCTGCAAGGGCTCGCGCGATCTCGACACGTCGTCGCTCACCACCTGAAAGACTCATGCCCAAACTGTTGCGAATGTGTTCCAAACCAAAATCCTTAAGCAGCTTCTCTAGTCGTTCTTTTTTTAGAGTGCGCTTATAGCCATGGGCTTCAATAGCCACCAGAATATTGTCTTCTACCGTAAGCTTGCGAAAGATGCTGGCCTCTTGAGCTAAGTAACTCATCCCTAGTTTAGCTCGCTGAGAGAGCTTCAGTTTAGTGATGTCTTTACCATCAAGTAAGATGCTCCCCTTATCTGCATCTACAATTCCTAGGGTCATATAAAAGCTTGTGGTCTTACCTGCACCATTAGGTCCCAGAAGACCTACGATCTGTTCACTTTCAATCTTAAAGTTTGCACCCTGAACAACGGGGCGTCCCTTATAACTTTTAAAAATATTTTGCACCATTAAAACCGACATCAATCCTCCGTCAAACTTTTAGGGGCTTCCGACTTCACTTGGCCTTTTAAGATTTGCACGCGTTTGCCTTTATCATAAAGCACAATTTCATTTCCGACCAAAACATTCTCTCCAGATACAAATCTGGGGTTACCTTGAAACAAGAACAGGTCCTCTTTAAGCTGAATCTCAAGACGTTCGGCCGACGCAGAACGGTCTCCACTAGTGACAAACACTCGTCCTTGAATTCTGAGCATTTCAAGCTCCCCCTTGGTCTTTGAATAGACAAACTCTGCGCGTTGTCCCGTTATAGCAATATCATCAATTTGAATAAAGAGGTTATCGCGAAAGATCATGTGGCGCTCTTGCAAACTCATCTGTGCTGTTTGACTTTTAATGGTGGCCTTTTGATACCCTTCGATATGCTGGTGGCACTCAATAGGCCCAGAGATTTCCACGAGTCCACTGCTGATACTGCCATCCATACCGCTGCCACTTAACTTTGTGTTCTGACCTGGGCTTTCAAAATAAATAGAAGACTTGGAAAAAAACCTCTCTTGGTCTGAAACATAGCTCAAACTCGTGGTTTGAAAGATATAGCCGCTTTCGGTCTCACCCTTAACATCTTGATGAAGTTCCAGATTACGCGTTGAGGTGTTGATGGCCCCATGTACAGCAGCAATACGCACCAATTCAGAGTTGTTTTTATAAAATTTAACTCGCGAATCTTGCACATCCCAAGTCTGCTCAAAGCTATCACTCAACGCGGTCTTAGCCTCTAACACCCATTCTTTCTGACCTTCAGTGTCGGATTGAAATTCCGTCAATAGCACATCTTTCATTACCTGCGCAGGAGCCTGTGGGGCGCTGACATGATCTGATGTGATGTCCAAAACTTGGTTCAAGCCAGAAGCTCTGTGGCTTTTGTCCACAGGAGTTTCTAAAAAGAAAAAGTAAAATGTAAATAAGCCCAAAACTAGGAGCTGAAGCAAGAACGACATGCCCCTATCCTAGCTTAACTGCTAGGATTTGTCGCCTGCAATATTGATTCAGATTATAAATCTAGGCAGCTGCTTTTTTGGCATTGGCCTTTACAAAATCGATCACTTTGGTGACATTTTCTGGGTATTTGTCTTTTTCATAAGACAGCCCAAGAAGCCCTGTCTCACTGACAAACCGAACTCTGGCAACAAGCATAACGCTCTCATCAAAGTCATCCGCATCCAGCTTTACTTTGACCACATCCCCTAAGTGCAGACCATCCACACCTGTCATACCAATACCAGATTCACTTAAGTTATCCAGCTGCCCGATCTGCACTCCGCCTTCAAATTCCACAGAGACAGTCCCTGTAGCCTGAATACGTGAGTGGCGTCTAAACCCAATACCTAGCCCCGACGAAAGCTCAGGAACATCAAATAAATTTTTCCAGTCAATAAAGCCTTCACGCCACAAGTAAATAAAATCTTTGATCTCATAGTCATCTATGCTTTTCATCACTTGGCTTAATGTGAGTGGTCCTTCCGACTCGCCCTCATAAGCAATATACCAAACAAAGTCTTCCTGCATGCGCTTTTCTTCATTCATCTTATGCGCAATCACCTTAAGATCTTCGACTCGAGTAGCCCCTTCAAGGTCATACTCCGAATCCTGATCCTGTTCGGCATCCGTCCCAGAGGCACTGACTCTTGTAGCCCCTTCTTCATCTGAGTCTTCTTGTAAGGCTTCTACGGGAACATCTCTTGTGATCTCTTCTTCAAACTCACTTAGATTTTCTTCTACGCTGGACTCTGAAGCGTTCACGCGTGTGGCTTCTTCTTCTTCCGCCTCAGCATCTAATTCAGAAGCGTCAAGTTCATAAGGTAAGTCGTCCTCATCTTGCTGATCCTCTTCGGTGGCCACCAAAGAATGTTCTACCACACCCAAGGCATGACTCACACGGGTTGCACCTTCTTCTTCATCGTGAGCCTCTTCATCATCTGCCAAAGACGCACTGACTCTGGTCGAACCTTCGGCTTCATCGTCTTCAATACTAAAAGCTTCAAAGAGTTCATCTTCAGAACCTTCAATATCTTCGATGTCCTCTAGATCATCAATATCATGTAAGTCTTGCGTAGAGGCACTCACACGAGTGGCCCCTTCTCCATCATCCAAGTCATCTTCATCGTCTATATCATTCAGAAGAGCTTGCAGTCTGGCTTCATTGTCATCCTCTTCAGAAGCTTGAACACGTGTAGCCTCTTCATGCTCATCGTTTTCATCTTCAACTGATGAACCTTGAACTCTAGTGGCTTCTTCGCTCTCCGCACTCAATTCAGCGTCGTCATGAGCCAAGTCGTCCATAAAAACACGAGTGGCTTCTTCTGTTGCCGATTGACCGCTCCATTCTAAATTTTCCACTTCTTCATCTTCTGACTCTCGGCCCGCAGGCACATTTTCCATGTCCATCAGTGAGTCCACACGAGTGGCATCTTCAATGACTTGGCTGACACCATCAAAATCAAAATTATGATCCTCACCCTCTTCTTCGCCTCTGGCTTGCACATCTGAATCTAAAAGCGAAGCCATATCAATTTGCGATTCACTAACTTGGGTTTGACCATCAAAGCTCAGATCCAACTCTTCATCTACAGATCCTTCTTGATCTGAATCCTCACCCGAAGGTGGGCTGAATGCTGAACCTAAAATAGAGGCTAAATCGTCGTCCCCATTTGAACTTTCATCTTCTTCTAAATCACTTAAATCTAAAGAGGCACTTACACGAGTGGCACCCTCTTCTTCATCTGAATCGTCTTCCAAATCAGACAAAGAAGCACTGACTCTTGTCGCCCCTTCTTCTTCATCGTCAGAGTCCGCATCCAGATCAGAGAGTGAAGCACTTACGCGCGTGGCACCTTCTTCGTCTGCTGCATATTCATCATCTTTCACATCTGCATGTTCATCAAAAGATTCAGACTGCTCTTCAAGAAGTTGTTCTATGTCTACAGTGCCTTGATCTTCGACGTACGTAGGTTTAGCGGCTACAGCCTCTTCTGGATCATCCGCTGAGCCTGCTTCTGCTAACAGCTCCTCAATGTCCGCACCTTGCACTAGCTGCTCTTGAGCATCATCCAACAGGTCTTCTATCTCTTGTACAGAATCTGAAGTCTCTATAACATCAACGGCCTCGTATGAATCAGAATGAGACATGGGCTCTTGCGTGGCCTCTTGCCGTAAAGGAATAACATTGTCCACATCTTCCTCAGCAGGAATCTCAAGCGGAAGATCAACAGTAGACACCATTGTTCTTCCATCGTCCTCTAAGCCACCAACTTCAGAAGTAGGCTGCACATAAACTGCCGTCGCATCAGGATTAAAATCCGAAGAGCCAGTGTCATGTGACACATGACCTGAAGCTCCCGAATGAGGAACCTCTGAAGACGAGTGAGTAGGTTGAGAGTACGCTGACACTATAGGTTCAGAATGAGTTGACTGAGAATATGCCGATACCACAGGCTCAGAATGCGTGGACTGGGAATGACCTTCTTGGTGCTGTTGCACTTCACGATGTGTAGAACGTTGTGGTTGCTCAACAGGAGACGGCTCTGCCGCTATAGCAGCAGGAGTCACGTAAGATTCACTCACTGGAGATTGCGACGCCTGGGAATGGTGCACTTGCGAATGACCGCGACGGAAGCTTGAGCTTTGTTGCGCCACGGCTCCCATATTCATTTTTCTTGCCCAATCCGTGAAGGACAACCACTCTTGGTGGGGCACACCCCAAATCAAAACATCAGCCTCGGAACCAAACATTTGCGCGACACTGTTTGTTTCATAAGGTCCTAATACATCACCGTTTTTTAATACGAACCATTCCATACAGTTCATATCGGTCTGTCACACTATGGGATAAAGTTTTTAAGTCTAGTTGTGAGGGCTAAAGCCCTAATTTGGTTCTGATTTAGACTATAGACGAGTCGGGGGGCAAAAGCTCACTTTTAGCCAATTTAAAAAAGATCATCGTGACTACGGGCCCCAATATCACCCCTAAAGGTCCAAATACGACCAGTCCCCCTAGGGCAGAAAAAAAACCTGCTAAAGGGTGTAAGCTGTCGTACTGACTTAAAAACCAAATCCGCACAACGTTGTCAGAAATCCCCGCCACTACACTAGCAACGATCATAATAACCAGAGCCACAATATTGTCTTGCGCATAAAAGTACCCACAAATAAATATACTTACTGGCACAATTCCCACCAGAGGAATTTGTGATAAGAAAAAAGTAAGAAAAAATGTACTTACAAAATAATGAAAACCCAATATCTTAGCAGGCAAAGCCACAAGAATAGCCTGAGTAAATCCAGTTAAAAAAGCAGCAAAGAGTGTAGACTGCGAAGAACTCTGGACCACTTCCATAAGTTTTTCCAACTCTTTTTTATCTACGAAAGACAATTTACATAAGATCTCTTTGATCCTCTTGGCATCAACAATAAAATAAAACAGACTCGCACTAAAAAAGAACAGCGAGAGCATAAAACCTGGTAAACCCATCACCGCTTGCGAAACTACACTAACTACTTTCCCTGCCCCAGCCTCAATACCCTTTCGTGTATATTCTATAGCCTTTTCTTCTGGTAAAAGCTGATGTAAGGGTCGAATCTTACCATAGGCTCTTTTAAGAATCAGTTCCGTACTGTTCACCGTAGAGTTTGCCTCCACATTGGAAAGCTGCTCTTTGATATTGCTAAACAGACTGATAAACGAAAAAACAAAGGGGACTAAAAGAATGACGATCATACTTAGCAACCCATACACCGACAAGGACTTGCTCATTTTAAGTCTGTTTACAAAAAATTCTTTTTGCAAAGGACGAAGTGCAATCGCCATCACCCCTGCTAGCAATATCCAAGTTAAAAATGGCAGAACAAAAAGAAAAAACAAAATTCCAGTCAACACCAACACAATCATCAAAAGATGATTCTTTACGAATTGAGCCATTCCTACCTCATTGCAACATCGTCATTGTCATAAAATTGGAACTCAAGATCATCAACGTCAAACTGTTCCAAACCTCTGACGGTATTTATGAATCTGTCTCTGGCGTCCTCATCTAAACTAAATACATCTAGGTTAATATGATAGGTTTCCATTTTGACCTCCTTCTTGTAGATAAAAATTTACCATAAAGGAGAAAATGTGATTCTTGGTTGCGTGTTATAATTGTGAAATTTAGTACGCATTTCAATACGTACTGAAGTTTAAATCTCTAACGAGACTTTAGGCGTAAATTTATACCCCGTTCCATGCACCGACTGAATATAGGCTGAAGCTGGACCTAGTTTGCGGCGCAATTTACTGACATGGGTGTCTACTGATCTAGCGTATACATGAACATCTTCACCCCAAATGTCATTTAAGATTTCATCTCTTGGAATAACATCTTCTTCTTTATCTGCCAGATAAATTAAAAGTTTAAACTCCAAATGAGTGAGGTCCACATTTTTAAATTCACCACCAATAAGCACTTTCACAGCCTGTTTATTTTTATCAATAATAAGACCTTCCCACTCCATCACATTAGATAATTTTTGATCCAACTGAACTTTCTTGAGTTTGTTCTCGACTCTAGCTCTAAGTTCTAAGCTTTCAAAGGGTTTGGTGATGTAATCATCCGCACCCGCTGTGAAACCCAAAACCTTATCGGAAAGATCTTGATATGAGGTCAAAAAGAAAATGGACTGCTTAGGGTTTTCCATATTGATTTCAGAACAAAATTTAATCCCATTCCCATCTGGAAGTTCAATGTCTAACAAAATTAAATCATATTTGTTTGCATTTAATAGTGCTTTGGCTCCTGCCACGCTGTCCGTCCATTCCAAATCCGCAATGGCACCCAAGGCTTGTCTTACAATAGTGAAAATCTCCTTACTGTCTTCTACCAATAACACTTTGTGCATATACACCCTTTCTTTAAAAAATAAGTGACACTTATTTAGATACCTTTTAAAATGTACAAATGCAAATCGAGAGTGAGAAGCCTCAAGAAGGTCTAGAAGAGTATGTCCCCGAATTTCTTGATAGCAGAGATCAAGATATTTTGTTGCTTAAAGCCGCTTTAGCCCAAGGGGATTTTGAAACCCTCCGTCGCAAAGCCCACGACTGGAAAGGGTTTTCTCGCCCTTTTGGTTTTTTAAAACTTGAAGGCATTGCGAAAAAATTAGAAGAGGCCGCTAAAAGCACGGCGTCAACGGAATGCTCCCAGCTTTTAGAAGAGGCCGAGGTTTATCTCCAGAAAAAACGCGAACTTATTTCTAATGTGTAGAACTCTTATCTTTTTTGTGCATAAAACCTGACATTTACAAAATCTCTACTTTTGTTTTGAATTCAACTGGATTGAAATGCACAGAGTCTCACACATGAGACGTGCGCTTACGTTCATTTTAAGTTCAACTAGATTGCGTTACACTTGCACTAACCCATACCACCCTTGAGGTAGATTGCTGGAACTTCAGGTTTCTGGTAAAATATAAGCTCAGATTTCTCTAACAACCATGAAAAAAAGGAGAAGTTATGGCTGATACAGATAAAAACAAAAACCAAGTTCCTGATGTACAAATTATGTGGGGCAATATTGGACGAACTGAGGCCTTAGAAAAATACATTCTACAAAAAA
This sequence comes from Pseudobdellovibrionaceae bacterium, assembly GCA_023954155.1. Classification (NCBI taxonomy): domain Bacteria; kingdom Pseudomonadati; phylum Bdellovibrionota; class Bdellovibrionia; order Bdellovibrionales; family Pseudobdellovibrionaceae; species Pseudobdellovibrionaceae bacterium. The sequence continues at coordinate 29,789 of JAMLIO010000007.1, forward strand.
CTAAAAAAGTCCTTAAGCTCGCCCCCAATGCGACAAACTTGGTTATTTCTTTATCTATAGAAAACCCTATCAACAGCGCAGGCGTTCCAGAACAAAAAGTGGATGCCGAACTGCGAATTCCTAAAAACCAAACCATCAACGCCAGCAAAAAAGGAGCTGACATCTATAAAACTATTTTAGAAGTCCAACACGCGCTGTTGACTCAAGTCAATGCGATGAAATCCCACAGACTAGCAAAACGTCACGAAGCCCCTGTGCTTGCAGAAACGGACACAAACAATAAGATTGCTTGATCAAGCTTTCTGAAAGTTTATAAAATATTTGCAGCCAGTTCCGCCAACTCTGATCTTTCCCCTTTGGATAAGGTTACATGAGCAGCAATTGGATGACCTTTAAATCTTTCTACTGAATAGCTCAGTCCACTGTTTGCCGCGTCCACGTAGGGATTATCAATTTGGTAGCGATCACCAGTGAGAACCACTTTGGTTCCCTCACCCGCACGAGTGACAATGGTTTTAATCTCGTGCGGCGTAAGGTTCTGCGCTTCATCCACAATCAAGTACTGATTAGGAATACTTCGACCTCTGATATAAGTCAGAGGTTCAATATTGAGCATCCCCTGATTGATCAGCTCTTGAGCGCGGCCCGCAGCCTTCTTGTCAGCACCCATTAAGTATTCGACGTTATCAAAAATGGGCTGCATCCAAGGGTTTAATTTTTGCTCGACGTCTCCAGGTAAATACCCGATGTCTCTTCCCATGGGGAAGATCGGTCGACTCACCAACAGACGCTGAAAGCGGCCTTCGTCTAAAGTTTTATATAAACCCGCCGCTAAAGCCAAAAGCGTCTTTCCTGTTCCTGCTTTACCCACTAAAGAGACAAAAAGGATTTCATCATTTAAAAGTGCGTCCAGAGCAAAACTTTGCTCGACGTTTCTGGGATGGATTCCCCAAATGCTTTCAGCAGGAGAAATCAAAGGCACGATCTTATCGCCCTCTTTACTATAGCGTCCAATGGCACTGTGGTTGGGGTTGGACTTGTCCTTAAGCACGACATATTCGTTGGAAAGCATCTGAGCCTCGGCAGGCTGGGACACTGACTTATCTTCATAAAAGGCATCAATGATCCCCGAATCTACTTCCACTTCGCGACGGCCTGTATAGTAATCCTCATTGCTGCCAATGCTGTTAGGCTCATAGTCCCTAGCTTCAATCCCAAAAACGTCGGCTTTAATTCTAAGGTTGATGTCCTTAGTGATCAGCTCCACAACCTCTTTAGGGAATTTGCTTTGCAGATAAAGGGCTGTTCCCAAAATGCGGTTGTCAGCCTTATTGGATTCTAATTCTTCTGGCAGCCCTTCCATTTCAATATCGGTCTGCACAAAGATACACGTGTCGGTGTCCTCATTCACCTTCACACCCTTAGATAACTTTCCTTTGTCTCGGAGGACGTCAACAAAACGACTGAATTGTCTGGCGTTACGGCCATTCTCGCCCATGTCTTTTTTAAATCTGTCGATCTCTTCGATCACGGATATGGGAATAAAAACATCCGCATTGTGAAACTTCGTCACAGCCACCGCATCAAATAAAATCACGTTAGTATCAATAACAATTTTCTTACGAACTTGAGTTGTTTCCAATAGGCTTTCCTCCCTATCTTAAGGCTAACAGCCCAAGACTCAAGGAAAAGCACTTGGCGCGTCAAAACCCTGTTTTTGCCTATTCCAGCAACAACTTCACTTTTAGTAATGGCAAGTATAATTCCGAGTTTTGAATCAGATTAAAAACCAAACATCCTAGCTCTATTTCTGTGCCCTAGGGACGCTTGAAGCATCTTAGTTTTGAGTCAGATTGGAAACCAAAACATCTCCAGAGTCTTTTTTCAAACTTGTCGCTACAGTCTCTAAAAACTTCACGAAGTGAAATAAAGCCTCTTCATTCACCGAGCCCTTTTGAAAGTAAGCCCCATGACGATACACATCTTCATCCTGATCATAACGAATGTTTTGAACTTTTAAAGTGAAAGGAAAGTACGCATTGTGATTGAGGTAAATGCGCATGGCCACCTCTTCGCCTTCTTGAAAAAAACCTAACTTTTTCTCGATATCAAAAGACACACCACTTGTAGAGATATCAAATAAAAGAACCTTTTTTAAACCCACTTTAGGAATCACAATATGAGTGCCCAAAAACTCGGTCAGGATCGTACGTTTGACTTTACGTCGATCTTCGGCAATAGCACTTTGACGTAGTTCAGAAATGTCTTTCACCTCGACGGCTTCATGCTGATGTTCTACAGATGGCGCTGCGGCCTCCGTATCTGATTTCTTTTTCTTACGTTTCTGCTTGAGCCTTGAGGTTAAATCAATAACATTATTCGACATCTCCATCCCCCGTATGTATCATATCGGGAAGAGAGAAAGACGACTTTAGTAAAACCTGATAGAGAGAAATTAAGAGCCGTGGCCCCTAAATTTTACACTTTAAAGCCTTACCTGCACCTTAGTGTTGCCCTTGTGTTGCTGGGCCTCATCAGCGGTTGTCAGCTCTCATATATGACCCAAAGTGCTTACAATCACCTGAAGATCATGAGCCAAAGGAAGAGCATTGAGAAGCTGCTTAAAAACCCAGACCTTCCTCTAGATCATCGGCAAAAATTTGAGTTGGTCATAAAGATTCGTCCCTACATTCAGGATCTAGGACTCAATGTGACCAATAACTATAAAACCTATGTGGACTTAAAACGCCCTTATGTGTCTTACCTCCTGACAGTGGCTCCTCCCTATAGCATAGAGCCCATGACCTGGAAGTTCCCTTTTGTGGGTGAATTTCCTTATAAAGGATTTCATAATCAAAACCGTGCCGATCGTGAAGCTCTGTCCTACAGTCAAAAAAATTACGACACCTATATTCGTGGAGTCAGCGCTTACTCCACGCTGGGTTGGTTCAATGACCCTTTGCTCTCTTCCATGCTTCAGTACACAGAGGCCCAGCTCATAGAAACCGTCATTCATGAGTCTGTGCATGCCACCGTGTTTATTAAAAACAACGTGGAGTTTAACGAACAGCTCGCGGTCTTTGTCGCTCGCAAGGCCACTCTGGAATACTACAAAACCCACGATGCTAAATCCTATGAGACTTTACTTCACACTTTTGCGGACGAAACTCTTTACTTCCAGTTTATCAATAAATGCTTAGAGCAACTGACAGAATTTTATCAGTCCAAAGAGCACCACACTCCAGAGCAAAAGACCCTGATCTTTGCAAAGATCCAAAAGCAGTTCAAAGAAGATCTTTTACCCCAACTTCAAACGTCCTACTTTACCAAATTTAGTGAACTCCCTCTCAATAACGCTTTTTTTGCCAGCCAAAAAGTGTACTTTGAAAATCAAGCCCATTTTGAAAACAAGTACAGCGAATTTCAAAACATCAAAGACTTTATTGAATTTTTGAAAAAAGAAGAAAAGAAGCTGGTTGAAATCTTTGCTGCATTTCAAAACCCAGAGCCCTCTAGTCTATAGAGAGCCCGTGCACGAAATCCTGTGTTACGATTCTACAAAAGAAACCTAGCCAATAGAAACTTGGTTACGTCCGCGTTTTTTAGATTTGTATAAAGCTTGGTCTGCCTTTTCAAATAGCATATCCCAAGGATCGCCACCTGCATCACGTGTGGCTACCCCTAGAGATATAGTGATAGGCAGTTTTACGTTCTCGTACTCAAACTTAAAGCCTTCAACACTGGCACGAATCCTTTCTGCAATGTCAGCAGCGGTATGTCGTGGTGTTCCCGAAAGCACTAATACGAACTCTTCCCCTCCAAAGCGAGAGAAAAAGTCTTCACTACGAGTCAATTTGTCTTTAACAAGTTTGGCAATCTCGTTGATCACAAAGTCCCCTGCGGCGTGCCCGTAGGTGTCGTTGACCTTTTTAAAGTGATCAATATCAAACACGATCACACTGATAGGAATGCCCAAAAGGTCAGAACGCTTGATCGCCTCAGGAGCATAAGCCAGTAAGGCTCCTTTATTGTAAGCCCCCGTCATAGAGTCGATCTGAGTTCTATCAAATGTCTTTTTGTTAGAGACAGCTTCGATATTGCCTCGTTCTAAAAACTTAAAGATCACGTTGCCAGTTTTGATCTGATCGTTATTTTTCAACACGGCTGTGGTCAAAGGCGCTACAGGTTTAGAATTGATCACTGTTTTATTGGTAGAGTCCAAATCCATAATGTAGGTCTCTTCCCCTTGCAAAATGAACTTAGCATGGCTTTTACTGATACTACGATCATCAACGAACACTGTACTTGTCGGCGAACGACCAATCACAATATCATCACCTTCAAGACTCCACTGCTTACCAATACTGCTTGCAGGTCCCACAAGCAAAACTAAGGTTGGCGGTGTCTTATCCGCATTGTCCAGATGAACTTTAAGAGTTTCACTGGTGAGTACACTGGTTTTATCTTCATCTTTAGGATCAAAATTTGACATACAAATATAGTAACTATGAAATTTAGGTTATGGCAACCTCTTCCTCAATTCGATGATAGCCTTTCCACTCCTTCAGGCGAGCTAAAGGTTTGCGACTCTCATGTGGATATTCTAGCAGGACATAAGTCAGTTTGGTGATCTTGCCTAAAGAATTGATATCCAAGGATGTCAAATCCGTCCATGTTCCAGAATTAAAATACTGTTTACCATCTGCCCAAAGCTTATACTTATACACGTGATTATGGCCAAATACGACCGTGTGCACTCTTTCATCTTTTAAGATTTTGGCCGCACCTTGAGTCAAATCAGGAAAAACCGCACACTCCATCATAATTTTAAAAACTTCGCGGAAGCCCCATGCTTTTCTAGGATTATTACTGACAAACATAGAGCGTAGCATATAGCCGAACACCTTAAACGTGCTTTTCACAAAAAATACAGGCTCATTCACAAGCATCCATCGCAAAGCCTTCCCAAAAGGTCTAGCTTTATCTACATGCGGGTAACGCAATTTAAGCCGCAAAACACATTCCACAAAAAAATGTGAGCCAAATGGAAGATTCAAAATGGGTTCAGGAATGTCTTTGCGCAAGAAAAACTTTTTCGGGTTCATTCTATTCGCAGCTTCGTGCATGTGTCCGTGTTCGACGTGCACTCCATCAAAGAAATAAACTAAGTTTTCATATTGGATACGATGACCTACGACCGTATTCAAATACTCTCTGACTCTGGGCCAAAGGATCTCTTGGTCATGGTTGCCCACAATATACGTGATTTTATGTCCTTGTGAAACAAACTTTTTTAAGCTTTCAAAAAATATGGGATGGCCTTCCACAATTCTTTCCAGCTTATTCAGAGTCATGGACTCGGTGATCACTGAAACATAGTGCCCGTGATAGTCGATCTGTAAGAAATTAAAAATGTCGCCGTTAAAAATCAGCTCCACTTCGCAATCGGCAAATTGTCCAGAAGTGTAGTGTCCAATAAACTCTGCAAACTTTTGATCAAAATAAAACTCTTCCAAAGGGTTTAAGGTGCCGTCTTGCAATTGCAGGCCCACGCCCAAATGCAAATCACTGACAATCAGCTTTAATCTTCTATGTTTTGATTTTTGGACTGTGAGTGATTCTGCTGCCGCATTCATAATTTAGAGTTCCAAAGTGCTTATTCATGTTCCACACAAGACAGGAAGAGGTCTTGTGCACTCAAATTCATCTAATTGTCTTCGTCAGGACGGCTGCCTTCAAGCATAGTCAGAGCAATTCTTAATGCTTTTACAGTTCTTCTCAAAAGTTCTTCTTTGCCTTCCATCTTAGTCGTGATCTTTTGATTTTGAATCCTGTACTTCTCAAGATCAGAATTAACAAGGTTTAGTTGTTTTTTCAAATCAAGAATCATCTCATCTTTAGATGACATGACGGCATCGGATTCCGTCTTCATGATTTCAAGGCGGTTTTCCAATTCTCTTTCACGAATACGAACATGATCGAAACTGGAGTTGATCTTCTCTTCGAGTTCGATCAGTCTCTCTTGCAATGCTCCAATTTTAATCTCTTTGGCTTCTAAGCTTTGGGTCAGAATCTTTTTTTCCTCTTCAGCAATCTCTTTGAGATTAGAAAAATTGGCTTCTGACTGTCTTAACTGTTGTTTAATAGACTCGGTCAGCTCTTTAAAGTGCTGCCCTGCTGAAGACAACTGCTCGTTGTCTCTGCGCAGTTTTTGCACTTCTTTTTCTAACTCTAATACTCTATTCTGTGCGAGTTCTAAATAATTGGCAGATCGTAATTGATCTTCAAGTCCCATGCCTGATACAGGCATAGTCGCTGTGGGTTTAGAAGAAAATTGCTCAGGCACTTCAACGGCTTTAATACTTTGAATTTTTTGAGTCTTGTCATCAAAAGCCTCTTCTCGGCTAGGCGCAGAGGCTACAGGCACAGGGGTCTTTTCTTCCGCAATATGGGCTACAACACTTCTTTCGCGTTTGGCGGCACTCTGCTTGCTATGTTCTGACTTGATCACATTGAGTTTACTTTTTTCTCCACGAGGGCTTGCAGGCTCTACAGGTCCTGCCAGCTCTTCCGCAGTAGCAATCTTGCTCACCGTAGCCTCTGGGTGCACTAGCATCTCTCCTAAAACAGGATCAATGTCCTCAAAAGCCTTACGTCGAGCTTGAGCCCGAGGACTTAACCCAGGAGGCTGTTGCTGCTGCTTGTTGACCACAGATGACTTTTCTAACGTAGGATCAGGGATATTTTTTGTAGCTGTCTTTTCGACCGTTACACCCAACTCATCCTGCTTTGACGGCTTTACTTTGACGTCATCTAGGCCTCTAAATAAATTTGTGGCTTCTCCAGCCGATTTCTTACCCATAGCTAAAGACCCATCGGTGTTATAGCCTCTCAAATTAAGACTAGTTATGGGTCTAATGTAAAATCTGGCAAAAAGTGTCTCAAAATGTTACATTTTAAGAAACTAACTGTGTCTGACCGAAACTTTTTATGTTCTGCATGGTTAAATAAGGAGAGTGAGTGGCTAAAGCGAACGCCCAAAGTGCTAAGCTTGACGATGAACTGATGCAAGGGATTGCTAAGGGCTGCTCGAAGTCTTTTGGCCTTCTTTTTGAGGCGCATGGTTCACTGGTTTTAGGATACGCCAAACGCCTTATGAAAGATCAAAATATGGCAGAAGACATCTCACAGGAGGTTTGGATGAAAGTAGTCAGAGCATCATCCACATATCAAGGCCAAGGACACTTTAAGGCGTGGTTACTCACGCTCACAAGAAACCTTTGCTTTAACAAGCTTAAAGTGGAGCAGCGTTTACACTTCACCGACAACACCGAAGAGCTTTCTGCAGCTGTGGATCATGAATCTGAAAACCTAGAGACTCAGATGCTTTTTGAGTCTCATATCACTCAAATCAAGGAGGCCATTGACGAGCTGCCTGAGAATCAACGCTTGGCCATCACCTTACTTGTGGTAGAAGAACTGTCTTACGAAAGCATTTCTGATCACCTAGAGATTTCTGTTTCCGCCACAAAGTCTCTGATCCACCGTGCACGACAGAATCTGCTAAAAAAACTTAAACACAAAGAGGAGGCATCATGACCCACAACGATCAATGGTTTAAAGAGCCTGTCTCTGACGACCTAAAAAATAAAATTTTTGCCCAGGTGCAACCTGAACTTGAAGACAATAAAAGACGCTTTGAGGCCGAGAAGGCTTCTGCCACTCCTTATGTCGCTGGATTTTGGAGTTGGAAAAAGTCGTTCAGGTTTTCTGCCATTGCCGCAGCATTTGCACTGATGTTCTTCTTACGAACGCAAAACATCATTGAAGTCGAATATCCTGCGACCACCTTTTCAGAACTCGCCAGCCTTACCCCTGAAGTGTTTGAAGTGATTGAAAACCTCGACTTCATTGACCAACTGGATAATATTGACCTAGAGGAAATTCGCAAAGAGATGAAACAAAAAAATCGTAAAGGGAGAAGCTCATGATCCGATTAAATAAAGCTTATATTTTACCCTTGATCATCACGATGTTCATACTAGACACGCACTTCACCCATGCTCAAGGGCGTAAACATTATAAGTCCGACAACTCTTATAGTCGCTATGACTCCAAGGACAGTTCTGAACGCAAAGATTTTGATAAAAACTTTAATCGCTATCAACATCTCTCGCCCCAACAAAAGCAAGAGAAGCTAGATAAGTGGCGTGAATTTAAATCCAACACCACTCCTGAAGAGCGCGATTTCATCATGAAAAAGATGCGCAGAGACCGCCGCCGTGGACGCTAAACTAAAATCTCTCCCCGCTCTAGATTTCTAAATAAATTTGAGTCGTGTTGAGTAAAAAAGAGGGGCTCTTGACCGCAACAATCAAGCTCAGTGGCGTTTTTACTTATGAAGGCAGAACTGTCGTGGCATGGTACTGCGGGTGTTGTTGATTAACGGCATTAAGCTGTCCGCAAGCTGCAAAGATGTCTTCGCCTCGAGTCTGACGAATATAAACCTTGATCCCTCTTTTCATTAAGTATCTCTGAAACGACAACACCGTTTGCATATCCGGCTTAAAATAACCAGAGCCTGGATGTTCATTAAAAGGAATCAGATTGATCATGCATCTCATACCTCTAAGAAGCTCGGCTAACTCCCCTGCATGCTCCATTTGATCCGTCACTCCCTTAAGCATCACGTATTCAAAAGTCACATCTTGACCTGTCTTTTGAATATGAGCCTCACAGGCTTTCAACAGATCTTCAATGGGCCATTTTTTATTTACTGGCATAATGTCACTGCGAACTTGATTGTTAGACCCATTTAAGCTAACAGCCAAACGTGCACCAGAATCAGAAATCAAAGGAATCATGGGCACCAGTCCTGATGTGGAGACGGTCACTCGTTTGCGAGAGAAGTTCAATCCATGGGGCTGATTTAAAATATCAATGGAATGAAAGACCGCGGTGGGATTATCTAAAGGCTCGCCCATACCCATAAACACCACATTGGTCAGGGGGGTTTGCTCTTGCTGTTCTAAGATATTTTGCACCTGCACAAATTGCCCCACAATTTGGCCCGCAGAAAGTCGCTTTTTAAGCTTCTCTTTACCTGTGTAACAGAATTTACAAGCTAAATTGCAACCCACTTCAGAAGACACACACAGGGTCTTTCTTTGGTCTGCGGGAATCATTACAGTTTCAACTGTAAAACCTTCACCTACAGCAAAGAGAAATTTTTGTGTTCCGTCCTTACTGATACGGTGATCTACAATCTCAGGAAGATTAAAACTCACCCACTCCTTCACCTGTGCCCGAAAAGCCACGGAAAGGTCTGTCATCAGCTCAGGGTCATACACTTTTTTGACATAAACCCATTTGTATATCTGCTGAGCCCTAAAGGGTTTTTCCCCTTTAGACTTTAAAAACTCGGCAAAATCTTGGAGTTTAAAATCAAAAAAATTAACCATCGTATTGCTCACTCTTTTCCTATACATGACCCCCTATTTTCTGTAAACCCAGGACCCCATCGATGTAAAAAGTACCTCTCAAAAATGACCTTTTTAATGGTTTTTAAGAAGAAACATGTGAAGCCCACGTTAAGGGCTTTTTGTCACTAGGACTAACTCAGGGCAACGCCAAATAATTAGGATTCCAATATATTGCAATTCAGGTTATTTAGAGGCTATTCAATGTTTTTGAATGATAAGGAAATAAGGAGAAGTTATGATTCACTCAGAGGATCACCTCTACGCCAACGCCTTTTTTAAAAATACCATGGACCATTTAGACAAAGTAGGGAAACTCGCTAACATCAGTCCCCACGTCCTAGAAAGCCTAAAGCACCCAAGGCGAAGCATCACCGTCTCTATCCCTGTAAGAATGGACAACAATGAAATGATGGTCTTCACAGGTTACCGTGTCCAACACAACCAAGTTTTAGGACCTTTTAAAGGCGGAATCCGCTTCCACCCTGCTGTTAATTTCGGAGAAGTTGCAGCCCTTGCAACCTTAATGACTTTTAAAAACTCTTTGCTCAATTTACCTTTAGGTGGAGCCAAAGGGGGCGTAGCTGTTGATCCGTCTACACTTTCAACCAATGAAGTTGAGCAGCTCACGCGCCGATTCACACGTGAGATTGCGCCCTTTATCGGACCTGACAAAGACATTCCTGCTCCTGACGTCGGCACAAGCGCACAGACTATGGCATGGATGATGGACACTTATTCTCTAGACACAGGATTCTCTCAAACAGGTGTTGTTACTGGTAAGCCTGTTGAGATCGGAGGCTCTAGAGGACGTGAGTCCGCAACAGGTTTAGGTGTGGTGTTCACCATCGAAAAGGCTTTACAGACCCAAGGTAAAGACATCAAGGGAGCCACTCTTGCTGTTCAAGGGTTTGGTAAAGTAGGTATGCACGCCGCCCTTGAGGCCTTTAAACTGGGAGCCAAAGTTGTGGCTGTCAGTGATGTCTCTGGCGCCATTTATTCTGAAGAAGGATTAAACATTTCTGATGTGATTCAATTCCAAAAAGAAAATACTTTTATCAAAGGTTACCCCGAAGCAACAGACATCAGTAACGAAGATCTGTTAAGCCTTAAAGTGGATGTTCTTGCCCCTTGTGCTTTAGAAGGTGTGATCAACAAAGACAATGCGGCTAAAATTCAAGCCAGCATTATTGTCGAAGGCGCCAATGGACCTGTCACCAACGAAGCTGACTTGATTCTTAACGACAAAAATATTTTGGTCGTTCCTGATATTTTAGCCAATGGCGGTGGCGTGATTGTCTCTTACTTTGAATGGGTTCAAGATATCATTTGGCTCTTCTGGTCTGAAGATGAAGTTCGCACAAAATTGCAACAGATCATGTATCAGTGCTTTGACAATGTTTGGAAATTCAAAACAGAACAGAACGACACCTTTAGAAGTGCAGCGATGTCTGTGTCCTTACTGCGTTTACAAAAAGCAATGATGTTAAGAGGACAAGCTTGGTAAGCAAATGGCTTCGACCTTGGCTTTTATTACCTGTATCTTGGGCTCACTCGTTGAGCCCAAAATTTTTAAAGTACGCCTACAACTGGCGTCGCACGTCTTTACCTGAGCACACGTGGCAGAATGTGCAGTGGAAGCACCTTAAGTTTCGTAACCCCGTAGGGCTTGCAGGTGGCGCTGATAAAAATGCCGAAGCTGTGCCCGCGTGGTGGCATCTAGGCGCAGGCTTTGTCGAAGTGGGCACTGTGACTCCTTTTGCGCAAAAGCCCAACCTAGGACAAACTGTGGCTCGGGATTTACAAGCCAAAGCCTTGTGGAACTGTCTTGGTTTTCCCAACCATGGTGCACAAAGAATCAAGACGCGTTTATTAAAACTTCCACCCAAGGGTGGGAGGCCCACTCCCCTCTTTGTCAACATTGGTAAGAACCGTTGGACCTCTAACGACGAGGCTCATCATGATTACACCAAATTGATCTCTGACTTTTACGACGTGGCAGATGCTTTTGTGATTAACATCAGCAGCCCCAACACCAAAGGGTTAAGAGACCTCTTTCAGAAAGATAATTTTCTAAAGTTTCTCACCCCAATTCTTACCACCTACAGAGGTTTGCCTTCCACCGAGCCCTTACCACCCCTGTTTCTCAAACTCAGCCCTGATCTTTCTGAAGAAGACCTACAAAATATCATCGAAGTTTTAAAAACCACGGAAGTCCGCGGTCTGATCCTGACTAACACCACCCTACATCGTGAGCCCTCAATGAGTTTCCCCTTAGATCGAGGTGGAGTTTCTGGTGCCCCTTTAAATCCAAGGTCCAAAAAGATTCTGTTAGACACCCTGAGACTTCTTGGCGCACAACGTCCTGAATTTTTCATCATCTCAGTGGGGGGGATCATGAATAAAGAGGATATAAACGAGCGCTTGGCTCTGGGTGCCGATCTAGTGCAAGTTTATTCAGCGTTAATCTTCGAAGGTCTTGGTTTTTTTACCAAAGTTAGAAATTAAAATTCTTATGTGACTAAAACGATTCCATCTAATAAAATCTGTAAGATGAATCGCAAGAAAAGAGCTTATTGGATCCCCGTTGTAACTGCCCTGATGAAGCGCGGCGATGAAGTTCTCTTAGGTTTAAGACCCGAAGGCCACAACCTTGCAGGCTACTGGGAGTTTCCTGGCGGTAAAATGGAACTAGGAGAAGAACCCGAAGACTCGCTCAAACGCGAGCTTAAAGAAGAGCTGGGCATTGATGCAGAAATTGGCGACATTTGTCTGACCAGTTCCCATAATTATGGAGACACCACAATTTTACTTTTATTTTATGAAGTCCCTTATTGGGTAGGTGAACCTAAAACCGTTCATCATAGTGGGCTGAAGTGGGTGAAGATTGACAGCTTGTCCAAAGAAAATCTGCCCGAAGCCAATTTTAAAGTTCTAGACAAGATCATTGAAGTTTTAAAAAGGTCATGAGTTCTTTGGAATCAAAAAAACTGCACATTTGTTTTGTTACTAAAAATGCTCCTACAAGCACAGGCCCTAACGAGCAAGGCCACATTTTGCCCATGGCCAGACAGATTGTAAAACTAGGGCATCATGTCACCATTCTAACTTGGAAATCCTCTCTGGCTCAAGAAAAGTACGAAGAGGAAGGCATTACGGTGCTCTTCTTAGGCGAAGGACACTACAAATCCATCAAAGACTTTCCTGAGGTGGCCGCCGCTAAGATCAACGAGCTTCACCAAACTCAGTCCCCTATTGATATCGTTCATTCTTTAGATACACCCTTTGCCAAGCCCCATTTGCTTTTTAAGAAAAGGTCTTTTGCTTTATCCTACGGTGTGGAAGTCACCTCTATGACTGAAGTGTTCTCGAAATTTGTTAAAACCTATTCGGGAGACGTTTCTGCTCTGAGAAACATGGCATCGGGTACATATTTGTTTTTAAAACAATACTTAAATAAAGATTATAAAACCCTTCGCCATGCCGACGGGGTCTTTGTCACAAGTCCTAAACAAAGTATTGCCTTAGATCGTTATTACCTTTATCCCAGTATGCGCACCTACCAAGTGCCGATCAGCTTAGCTACAGGGTTTTTCTCTAAAAAAGAAAAGAGTGCGGACCTTTTAAATAGTCTAGACCTCGATTACAAATCCCAGGTCATCGTTGCCCGTCACGACATGGAAGACCTCGGTGAAATTTCTTTTCTTCTTGGAGCCTTTGAAAGAGTGGCCGTAAAAAAACCACGCACCCACCTGCTGATTATTGGTGATGGACCGTTTATGAAGGAAGCCGAACGACGCAGCCTAGAACTGGCTTTAGCCAACAGGGTCCATTTCTTAGGTCAGCTTCCACGCAAGCAGTACGTAAATTACATTGCTCTGGGGGATATTTTTATTCAACTCGATGCTCGAACCTCAGGCATGGGACAAAGTCTTTTTGAAGCTATGGCCCAAGAAAAGATTGTGATTGGTTCAGAATTTAGTCCCATATCTCACTTCATCGAAGACAAAAAACAAGGCTACCTGATTCGCCCTGGGGAAAAGGAAAAATTAACGCAGTTGATTATTAAAAGCTTTGAAAAAGCAGATGAAACCTTGGCTTTGGGCCAGAATGCCCGCAACAAGATCATCCAAAATTTTGATCGGAAAGCCCTAGCAAGCCATGCCTGCCAAGCCTTTTATCAAATCATCGAAAATAAACGCTAAATCCCTCAAGAAACTGTGTAACTCAAAGAAAACACTTGGGTTTATCGTTTTTATTCATTAACATTAACTTATTATGACAAAAGCAGACTTAATAAATTTAATAGCAACAAAGGCCAACATCACACGCGTTAAGGCCGAAGCTGTGGTGAATACAATTTTTGACAGCATGGTAGAGTCTCTTGTTGAAGGCGATCGCATTGAAATAAGAGGGTTTGGCTCTTTTGTAAATAGAGAGTACAAAGGTCACCAAGGCCGTAACCCTCGCACGGGCGAAATCATTTCTGTCAAAGCGAAGAAGTTACCCTTTTTTAAAGCTGGTAAACAATTTAAAGAAGAGATCAACAATGGCTCTTCGACAAAGGAGAACTCGTGAACGCACCCGCCACACTCAATCGTAGTCTGATCACTGTTTTTTTCACTGAAAAGTTTTTCACCCTGATTCAACCTTATCTAGTCGACGACATTCCAGATATCACTCTTGATGATTTAAATGCGGATCCCGTTATGCTTTTAATCCCACCTTGTGATGACGAAACCGCAGACGAAGAGATCGCTGCCATTCAAGAACTGATCACTGGAGCCATTTTCAGCCTATTCCTAGACGAAAACCAAACTGCTCCTGAATTAACAGAAAGCTTTGACTCTTATTTTGATATTGAATTTTCTGAAGACGTGTATGACCTAGCCACCGAGTACGATCTGGCTTATGCCGATGAAGAGATCGACTTAGATGGCGAAGACGCCACTCCACCCGCATTTCAATAAATCCTCACTTTATTCTGACAACTTAAAATCTTGGAATTTAAATTCCGAGATTTTTTTTAGTCCATAAATCGCCATAAACAGACGTTCAAGCCCAATAGCTATCCCACTGCACTGAGGGAGTTTGGCTGTGGCAGCAAAAATTTCGGGATCATAGGGATGACGGGGTCTTTGCACAGACACTCTTTTTTGGTTTTCCACTTTGTAACGCTCTTGCAATCTTTCCGCATCCTGCAATTCAAAAAAAGCATTTCCCAGCTCAAAGCCCTTCCAATAAATTTCAAATCTATCCGCCCAACCTTGAGAATTTAAAGCCGCTAGGGCCGCCTGTGATGGTGGAAAGTCCTTCACACAAAGCAGCTTCCCCGTTTCAAAGTGAGGTTCGATCCGCTCAAGCCACACTCTAAAAAACAGATCATTAAAAGTGTCTGACTCGGCCACAGGAATATTTAGACTGTGGCATAAAGACCATAGATCGGCACGGGTGGTTTCAGGCGTAAGCTTCAATCCTAGAGGTAAAAATAGATCCGCAATCTTAAGGGTCTCCCACTGGGGCACCTCAACTTCTCCCGCTACACCACAACTCCCAATCACTTCTGCAATGAGGTCTTTTACGGTCTGCTGAAGTTTTTGCGAGTCAGCTCCTACCTCGTAAAACTCTAGCATGGTGAACTCAGGTCGGTGAGCATCTGAATGCTCTTCGTTTCGAAAACAGCTTTTAATTTCAAAGAGCGAACCCCAGCCTGCGGCCAATAATTTTTTAAGATGAAACTCAGGGCTGGTGGGCAATTCTAAAGTTTGGGTCTGACTTCCATACTTAAACTCCGTCTGAAAAGGATAGAGTTCGGCCTCAAGAGCCCCCGCAGGAACCAAAGTCGGTGTGACCACCTCTTCAAACCCCTTCGAACTTAAAATAGTCCTGACTTGGTTTAAAAACCGAAACCATTTTTTACAGTTTATCTTTACCTTTTCATCCATAAGCTCTGTCTCGATCTCTCTTTTGTAGAGTTAAACAATATCTTGTTATTTAATTTCGCTCTGTGTGTGGGGCAACTGTTATTTCCGCAATTTTGCTTATTTTTCCACACTAAAATCCTTGACCTCTTCACTGAAAAAAGAGACTCCTAAGCAAGGAGGTCTATACCATGAAATTCACTCAAGAAATCGAAAAACAAATCAAAGCCCTACTTGAAAACGAAACCATTCAAAAGTTGAAAAAAGAAGTTGATAAAACTTCTAAAGAACTTAAAAGCACAAACTTAACGGAACTGCTTGAGACTCAAGGAGCTAAACGCATAGAGAAGCTTGAAAAGTCTTACAAAAGCATGCTGGTTCGTCTGAATAAAGCCCAAAAACAATTAGACCTAGAACTAAACCGTCTAAAAAACACTTTAACTGTCACTCGTAAAGAGGCAGGAAAGTCTTTAGGCACAGTGGTCAGAACTGTCGAAACCGAGCGCAAACGCCTGCAAAAGATCGTCAAGTCTGAAGCCCAAAAGAAAAGAGTCGCAAAAAAAGCCAAAACTGCGGCCAAAAAAGTGACTCGCAAAGCCAAGGCCACAACCAAAAAGGTTGCTCGCAAAGTCACACCTAAAAAATAATTCAGATTTCATTTACGAAATCCAAAAAATTCAATATAAGTGTTCTCAGTATAAAAGCCCGACAAACTGGGCTTTTTTTGTTCTTAAACAGGAGAACCCTATGAGCCCGAATTTTGTGGATAGACACATTGGCCCTAATGCCCAAGAGACTGCGGAAATGCTAAAAACCTTGGGATTTAACCACCTCAGTGACTTTGTCAGTGAAGTGATCCCTTCTAACCTCCTGGCCACTCAACCCTATGAAAATAAACCCGCTCTTTCTGAAGCCGAGTTTTCTAAACTGGCACAAGAGATTGGCTCTAAGAACAAAGTCCTTTCCTCCTACATCGGGCAAGGCTATTACAACACCATCACTCCTGGGGTGATCTTAAGAAATATCTTTCAATCCCCTGCTTGGTATACGGCCTACACCCCTTACCAATCTGAAATCTCTCAAGGACGTTTGGAAGCCATTTTGAATTTCCAAACTATGGTGATGGACCTCACAGGAATGGACATCGCCAATGCCTCTTTGTTAGATGAAGGCACAGCCGCCGCTGAAGCCATGAGCATGTGTCGCGGTCTGACTCGCAAAAAAGGGGCTGACACTCTGATTGTAGATGAAAATGTCTTTGCTCAGACTGTGGACGTTCTTAAAACTCGTGCGTGGCCCTTAAACGTCAATATCAAAGTGGTGGACTTAAAAACTTGGGAGCCTTCAGCCGAAGACTTTGCACTAGTGGCTCAGTATCCCAACTCTTTAGGTGAAATTGAAAATCCAGAGAGCTACTTAAGAAAAGCGCAAGCGGCCAGTGTCATGACCATTTGCTGTACGGATCTTTTAGCTTTAACCCAGATCGAGGCCCCTGGAGTTTTAGGTTTTGATGTCGCCGTTGGAAACTCTCAACGCTTTGGAGTTCCACTGGGATTTGGCGGTCCTCACGCGGCCTTCTTTGCCACTAAAGATGCGTTTAAGCGTTCTGTGCCTGGTCGTCTGATTGGTGTTTCCACAGATCGACTCGGTAAACCAGCACTAAGAATGGCACTGCAAACCCGTGAACAGCACATTCGTCGCGAAAAAGCGACAAGCAACATCTGCACCGCTCAGGTGCTTCTTGCTGTGATGGCCTCTATGTATGCTGTTTATCATGGACCTGTGGGGCTGAAATCTATGGCTCAGAAGATCAATGCCTATGCTCAAGGTTTAAAAGTTGAACTTGAAAAGCTAGGTTACAAACTGGCTAACACCTCTTTCTTTGATACTTTGTCTATCATCGAAGGTCCCAAAAGCACTTCAGAAGTGCAAAAGCTCTTTATCGGTCAAGGGATCAACGTGGGACTTTGGAAGTTAGGCTGGCAATTTTCTGTGGATGAGACTTGGACAGATGAAGTCTACACTCAATTTTTAACTGCACTGGGAGCTAAGGATATTAAGCCTCCGCAAGACAGCAAAAGCACTCCTTCTGCGCGCACGGACTCTTACAACTCACTTTCCAGAAAAACAGAATTTTTAACTCACCCTGTGTTTAACTCTCATCACTCTGAAACTCAGATGCTCAGATACATTTACGGGCTTCAGGGTAAAGACTTAACATTGACTCACTCTATGATCCCTCTTGGATCTTGCACCATGAAGCTCAATGCCACTTCTGAAATGCAACCCGTGACTGACGCCCATTGGTCACAACTTCACCCCTTCATCCCTGAGGATCAGCATTTGGGATATGATGAGATGTTTGCGCGTTTTGAATCTCGCCTCAATGACCTGACTGGATTTTCTGCCTTTAGTTTCCAACCCAATGCGGGATCACAAGGTGAATACGCAGGACTTTTAACCATTAAAAAATATCTTGAAGACAATGGACAAGGCCATCGCAATGTGTGCCTGATCCCAAGCTCGGCCCACGGAACCAACCCTGCCAGTGCCGCCATGTGTGGTTTTAAAGTGGTGGTGGTCAAATGCGATGAGGACGGAAATATTGACCTGACTGACTTGCAAACAAAATGTATTGAACATAAAGATAGCTTAGCCGCCTTGATGGTGACCTATCCTTCCACACACGGCGTGTTTGAAAGAGAGATCAAATCCGCGTGCACCATGGTGCATGAGTCTGGTGGACAGGTGTATTTAGATGGGGCGAACATGAACGCTTTAGTGGGATTCATCCGACCCGCAGAATTAGGCGCTGATGTGGCTCACTTAAATTTACATAAGACCTTTTGTATTCCTCACGGTGGTGGCGGACCAGGCGTTGGGCCCATTGGTGTCGCTGCTCATCTTGTCCCTTACTTACCTGGTCATGGAGTCAAACCCAGTGCACAAAAGGCAAAGAGCTTTGGCCCCGTATGTTCGGCTCCATGGGGAAGTGCGAGTATCATCCCTATCTCATGGGCTTATGTAGAAATGATGGGATCTGAAGGATTAAAAAAAGCTACGGAATATGCCATCCTTAATGCCAACTACATTGCACAAAGATTAAAGCCCTACTATCCCATCGTCTTTACAGGTCCTAAGGGTTTTGTAGCGCATGAATGTATCATTGACCTGCGCGGATTTAAAACTACAGCAGATGTGACTGTGGATGACTTTGCCAAAAGACTGATGGACTTTGGTTTCCATTCCCCCACCATGTCCTGGCCTGTGGCGGGCACTTTGATGATTGAGCCCACAGAGTCTGAAAGTAAAGCGGAGCTGGATCGCTTCTGCGATGCTATGATTCAAATTTATAACGAAGTCAAAAAGATTGAAGCCGGAGAGTACGATCGCAAAGACAATCCTTTGACCATGGCTCCTCATACTGTGGCTGAAGTGACTTCTGATCATTGGGACCATCCTTATAGCCGTAAGGATGCCGCTTATCCTCTGCCCGACCATAAACTTAATAAGTTTTGGACTACTGTGAGCCGCGTAGACAACGCTTCAGGGGACAGAAACCTGGTATGCAGTTGCCCCCCACTGGAAAGTTACACTTAAAAAATAAAATCCTTGGCCTTAAGGACACACCTCGGCCAGGGCTTTGCTGATTTTGAGTTTGTTCACGTCAGAAGTGATGCCACCCGCAGTGGATGTGCTGCTATCATCTAGACTTGTCAGGCTATAGCCTTCTCTAATTTCATAGTAGTGATAACGCGATTTTTCTGGAATTCGTCTTTCATATTCTAAAATCAAGTCCATACTTGAACATAATTTATTTGTGACAAAGAATTTCACATGTATCGCTCTTTCGTACTCTATGTTGGCATAATGCCCAGATTTTTCAGATAAGTCATAAGCAGCTATCTCTTTAGGGTAGGAATGCTCTAATATCTGACGCAGATAAACCTCATCGTAGAGCTTATGTTTTGTTCTTACATAGTACTCAAGCCGTATCAAGTCTATCTTAGATGATCCTTCCATTTGTTTAAGCATAGTTTTATAGGTCGGGCTTGTAAAAATATCTAATACTTTACTAGCCTCAGAATTTTCCCAAGCTATCACAGACTTTAAAACCTCTACCGCATCAAAATAAGAGCCCCACTCATCTTCACCTGATCCATCTATATAAATCTTAGCTTTTGATTCAAATTCAGATAACATTCTTTGGTAAATCGCGGGGTCCTTGTATCCAAATTTTAAGATTTCACGAGCCGCCCATTGTGCAATTTCATCTCGGTTGTTTATGATATCATGAAAGCCCTTCTCCACAATTCTATGATCCTTGACGTGTAAACAAGCTAGACCCGCAACAGTGAACATGTCCCACTTGCCCTTAGGTAAAGATTCAAAGCGCAGCTCAGGCAAGTGCATCTCGTAAGAACAAATGGCCTCTGCCTTTTCGCGGGTAATTCCTTTGGTAAGATCTAAAATTTTATTTTGATAATCTGCGATCTGTTTGGGTGTAAGAATGTTAAAGTATTGCCCAATACTTAATAGGTTCATCTGTACATTTAAAAATCCTTCCACACTTCCTGACAGATAATCGTGCATCACCTTTTTAGGAACTTGAGTCTGTTGTATTTGCTTTAAGATTTCTTTTTCACGATCAGAAGGAGGATCATTATTATCTTCCCTATTTCTTCTCCTGTCTTCATTCTCATTTCTTGCAAAATCACCAATGGTAAATAGGCGGCGTAAGAACACCTCTTCACTATACATACTGTCTAAAATAAATTGCAGTTTATCCTCTGTGGTCTGAGCTACAATCATAGGACAGGCATCTAAAAACACTTCCCCCGTAGTTCCTGCTGTCTGCTGTTGTGTTGTCACTTTTAAAGCTTGCGACCAAAAGTCATTATTTTTAGCATGCGAAATCTGAGACAAATGCTGATCGTAATCGCCCACTTCTTTAAAATAGTTATGCAGCATCGGGCGCACATTACGACCTGAGGGTCCTACAGAATCAAATCCATAAATCTTAGGAACTTTAGCAAAGATATTGACCATTCGATCATGAAAACTGCCGCCAATAGGTGTATAACGAATGGCTGCGATATTTTGCGCCTCAAGCTCATTAAATCCATCTTCAACTAACACTCTGACATACTCTTCTGGTGTGCGATGATCTTTAATCTTTCCCGCCAAAGTGTTACAGCCAAATAAGAACACCTCTTTAGGAGCATTCAAAATACCTGGACAGGTGCGTTCACAAGTTGTGCGCTCTAAGTTTTCAGTGGACAAGTTAAGTCCTGAGCTTCCAAAAAATGCACCGCCAAAGTGTCCCGAGATCACAAGAATGTCACATTTAATATCCGCCTTACAGGCGTTTTCAAACCACTGGTCTTTAGCACCACTGTCTGCCAGTTCAATCAAATTAAAATGAGGTAGGTACTCGCTAAAAATTTCTTTTTCATCTGCAGAGTTAATCGTAATTGCACATAGATTTTTTTTCTTGGGATCAATATTAGCGATCTGATCTTCCAAAGAAGCCACATGTCTTTTGTTATTAACATATTTGTAAGCATGTATTTTACGCAAGAACTCTCTAGACTCTTCGATCTGTGCTTGTGTTCGAGGCGCATCCGAAGAGCACTGACAGCCATTCACTAATAGTAGTGAAAGCAATAAACCTATTCGCAATTGAGTCTTCAAACGCGTTCCCCCTCTATTTTGATCTTTATCCAGATAGACTGTGAATCTTGAGCGATTTTTTAACCTTGCTGCGCCTTTCAAAGGCCAGCAAAGAAAAGACCGACACGGTTCACGTTTTAATGTTACATTTCAAAGCTCACTTAAAACAAGTTCATGTCGATTTAGCCTAGACTAAATATAGATTAGATTTAGTTTCGTAGGTATAATCGTTTCTATGAAAGACTCAGCTCAGGCCCAACCCAACTTAAGTCCATCTCCCTCACCTAAGACAGCCTCTTCGGACCACTTTTCTTCCGCACAAGGGACATCTTTACTGCTACTTCACGAGCTGTATGAAGCCATTGAGGGCCGTTTAGATGAAGCCACCAAAAGTAACCTTGGGAGTCTCGTCGGATTTTTAACAGGCTCGCAAAAAAACTATACGCCACCCTCAATCAATGGCGCAGCCTCGGTCTATCAAGCCACACAGACCGTAAAGTTTTTAAAGTTCTATTTAGAGTTCAATCATCTCTCCAAAAGATTCCATCGCATCCGAGAGACTGTGGAAGCCCATCTTGTGCCCGACCTAATGGAAGAGTTCAAAAAGAGTGCACAAAACATCAATGCCGAAGAGTTTATAAAATATTGTGATCAATTTCAGATTGACTTGGTCCTTACCGCTCACCCCACAGAAATTTACGAAAGAAAGATTCTCAAAAAATACATTAAGCTGATGAGCAATTTAAAACAGTCCGCAGATTCTAAGTCTTCTATGTTTCACAAAGACTTAACCAAAGAGCGCCAAGCTTTACTCTTAAGCCTATGGCTCAGCCCCAATCGCCGTCGTGAGCGCCCCAGCCCCAAGGATGAGGCCAAGCTGGCACAAATGATCTACCAGTACTCTTTGTGGGAAGGCCTCTCACAATTTAAACGTTTATTTTACAGTTTTTTAAGAGAGCAGAGTCTGCCTCTGCAAGTGGATAAAAATAACTTTCAATTTTATTCTTGGATGGGGGCTGACAGAGACGGAAACCCTTATGTCACCGCTAAAGCCACAACCAGTGTGGTGCAGAGTTTTATCAAAAAATCTTGTTATTTATATTACCGAAGCTTTAAAAGATTAAAAGAAGACTTGAGTTTTGACATTCCTCTCAAGCACGGAACCTATTTGCCTGAAGATGTGATTGACGATTGCAATTCCAAAATTCAAGAGGTGATCCGTTCTGGTTTTGACTTTGAGATCATCACCCGTAATGAAAAATACATCTATGAACGCATGCAAGAACTGTATGACCGACTTGTGGCTTACAACGCTAAATTCTTAGCCGATCAGAGGCTCCTAAATATTATGGATCGTCTAGAATCTTTTGGTTTAGCGGGTATGAAGTGGGACATACGACAAGAGAGCGCTTACCATGATCACATCTGTGATGAGATCTTTGCAGAGCATCTCTTAAAACCCTACTCTTCCATGTCTGAGTCCGAAAGACTGTCCTTCATTCACGCGTCCCATAAAAAATTTAAAGTCTGGATGGACAACTCCGAATCCAAAAATTTTTCGTCTGCGGCCCTAGACTTTATCTTGACTCTTAAAATGATCTCTAGATACGGCACTAAGGTTTTTAAGTACTATATCATCTCTATGACTCGTAGTGCTTCTGATATGCTGCTCATCCAAAGGCTTTTACAAAGTTTAGGTTCAAAAACTCAGGTGGTTCCTTTATTTGAAACTCTAGAGGATTTAGAGAACTCTCCCGAGATCATGCGCACTTATTTTTCAGAGATCAAAAATGATGTCGCCTCTGATTATAAACAACTGGTCATGCTAGGATATTCCGACAGCGCTAAAACAGGCAGTCGATTGTCCTCTGTGTGGAATATCTATCATGCTCAAAGAAAATTGTCTTTGATTTCCAAAGAACACCACATTCCTCTTTGGTTCTTTCACGGACGTGGGGGCAGTATTGGACGCGGTGGGGTTCCCGTACCTCAAGCCATTAAATCCTATCCTGCTGAATCTATAGAAGATGGCTTTCGTGTGACTGTTCAAGGTGAGGTGATCTTTGATCGCTTTGGATTTCCCGAAGTGGCCGTGCAGTCGATGATGACCTATATTGTAAGTCTCCTAAATTATAGATTTGCAAAAAGAAAATCCCCTGAACTGCTAAGCAAAGTGGAAAACCTGTTTGCGGAACTGAGTGAAGTGTCTAAATCCAAGTATCGAGACTTGATCGAACATGAAGAGTTTTTCACTTACTTTGAATCCGTCACACCCGTCAATCACATGGCGGATTTGAACATTGGAAGTCGCCCGACCAAAAGAAGTAAGTCCAAAAAGAAATCCTATCGTGCCATCCCTTGGATTTTTGGTTGGACCCAAAATCGCTCCTTACTTCCTGCGTGGTATGGAGCGGGAACCGCTATTGACTACGCCATCCAAAAATGGGGACTTGAGGAAGTGAAGTTTTTGTATCAAAACTTCTTTCTATTTCAGTCCGCCATCGACTCGATTTATAACACTACGCTAAAAACCAATCTTAAAACATTCGAATCCTATCATAAGCACTTAAGTCAAAAATCCGAATCTTCAGAAGAGTTTTTTAAAAAGATCATGGAGGAGTATCAACTTTTAACTTTACATTTACATAAAGTTATTGATACGCCTTCTTCTGTACGCAGCAACTTTGAGGAAAAACTAAAGGGTCGACTGGAAGTCATGGATTGGCTCAACGACTATCAGATCGAAATCTTAAGACAAGAACAGCGCGATGAACTCTCCTCTGATTTGCAAGAGCTTTTAATTTTAAGCATTCAAGGCATTGCTTCAGGAATGGGAAACACAGGATAATATGCACTCTCTTTATGACGCCATCGAAAAGACTCTAAACACCCTCAATTATTCCTACCAAAATCCTAAACCCTTAGCTGCGGCTATTTTAAAAGCCTCAGATTACTTCATCAAACGCGCAGGAGCTTCTCCTTGGGCTGACCCTGATTTTTGTGCCGCTTATATTGCCCATTTTTTACCCATGAATGTCTTTCGCTTACGCCAAGGGCTTATTCGCTTACAGCAACCACAGATTCTTCAGCTTTTGCATCACACTCCTGTTTATGATTATGGATGTGGGCCTCTGACATTTTTAATCGCTTATACCTTGACCTTTAAACAGTGGCCTTACAGTTATAAATATTTTGACCTTGATCCGCGCGCGCCTCGTTTGGGTTTACAGATTTTAAAACAGACTCTGACAAGAATGGCGACGGAAACACAACATGATAAACCCACAGCCTCTCTCAGCCAAGAGCTTCCAACACATCTTACGCCTCTAAATCAAGTGTCTTCAGATCATATTGTCACTTTATCCTATTCTTTAAATGAACTTCCCGAAGCTTTAAGGTTACAATTCTTAAACTTTAAGCACCTTTTGATCTTTGAACCTTCTATGCGCACCACCTCACGTCAGCTCTTAGAGTTTAGAAGCATAGCACTTAAACAAGGGTTTTTTAGTCTTGCACCGTGCTTTCATAGTTTAGCTTGTCCCATGCTCACCCATTCACAAAAGGACTGGTGCTTTGATCGCGCGAGTATAGATCTTCCTCCTCAAGCCTTGAATCTCTACAAACATCTTCCTTTTGATCAAGAGCAAGCCACTTTTTCTTACTTGCTGTTAAGCCAAACAGAGGCGGCTTCTGTGGCAGCTACTCCATGGGCACGAGTGGTCGGTGACACTCTCAAAGAAAAAGGCAAAACCCGCACCATGATTTGTAGAGATGAACGCCGTGAATTTCTGGCGGTTCTAAAAAAACAAAAGCTAGACCTTAAGCTACATCGAGGTGAGGCCATACAAATTCCAGAATCTACCGAAATCAAAGGCAACGAGCTTCGCATAACATCCTTGCCTGAGTCCTAAAGCTTAGATAAACTTTCTTAGTAAGACACTAAAGAGGGTGGTATGAGCAGAAGGCTTCAGAAAATAGCAACAAAATGGACTTTTTTATGCTTCGTGATCTTAGGGCTTCCTGCGCTTACCTCAGCCAAATGCCCTTCCATTGATCACAGCAATAAAACTCTACAAGCTCCTGCTAATTTTTTAACAACAGCCATCTACGCCCTACATTCACAATTCACCACAGAGAACTTCAGCAGTGATGAAGCCCTCGCAGCACGAGCTCAACTTTTTGATACCGTATTTAATACTCCCTATTGGGTCAAACAGGCTAAAAATCGTCAAAGTGCTAATTTACTGTGGCACTGGATACGCACTCAGTACTGGGGTATTGTAAACCAGCAGGGTTTACTTAAAGAAGAACAGGGATATAAATCTAAAATCAACCAGAACTTACACGTCGACTTAGAAAAGATCTTTAAATTTCCTGCTTTTCCTCACGTGATCAGTGGCAAAAAATTCATCTGCCCTCACAGAGACAACGCTTACTACCCTTGTGATAGCAACAATCTGATCTTTGATGTGGTACTTTCTCCAACTCTGGCGTGCAGTGCTCCTGAATTTCAATCCAATATGACTTTCCAATATATCTTGACTCAAACCAGTCATGGCTGGGCGATCCTAGATGTTCTATTTAAGGGGGTAAGCCTTATTAAAGACACCTATCGTGGATTTGAAGATTTGCATAACCGTTACGGTAATTCTAAGGCACTGGCTCATGTTCAAAGACTCTACTCACTGCCTGTAGATAAAAAAACAAACCCCAACGATCAACCACCTCACTCTGGCGAACTGGCTTTTAATAGAAAGTATAAATACAAACTGCCTAAATATCCTCTTAATTTTTAGGCTAAGAATTCAATATTATCCTGCGGACAACTCTAATTCAAAATCTCTGATCTCTCTTTTAAGACTGTCCTTAATGGGGCCTTCTGCCATATTAGCAACACCCTGTTTATAGTATTCCACAGATGAAGAATCCAAAAGCCCTTTTAAATTTTCTACAAGAGCGTTGGCCACCATAGGGCTACCGTAAGCAATCTCTTGCAGCAATTTAGTGTGAATCATTTGTTTGTCTTGTTCACTCACATTGCTTTTTAAATATTCTAAAGCTTCGGGGATAAGATGTGCATCATGATAGCTGATATATTCATTAAGAATAATATCTCTCCAGCTTGCATCATAAATGTCTTTCGAGTTTAAATGATTAAGCACTGTCTTTTTAATATGACCACTAGAAAATTGTACAGCATCTTTTAAAAGCTTTTCTAAATAACTGGCAGACAACATATCCACATCTGTCAGATGCTCATTGATACTGCTTAAAACATTCAACTCATAAGCTCTAGGATCTTCTTTACCAAAATCACAGGCTTCCGTTCTTAAGCAGTTTTTAAGCTCTAAATACTTTTGATGAAAGGCCTTATCGGGATTCACTGAAGACGCTTCCACCTTACTTCCTGAAGGAAGTCTAGGAGGTTCTTCTGGAGTTTTAAACTTCTGGCGTAAACTAGGGATGATCTTTTTAATCGCGTTTTCTTCTTGGCCACTGATCTCGCGTGCTGGAGCTTCTGGCTTAAATTCTTTCGCAAAGTAGTACCCTACACCTATTAAACACATCGCAACTAGTATTAAGAAAAAATCAAACTTTTTCATACTATTCCACCTCTGTCCATGTTTGGGTTGTTGGAGTTGGTGCTAGTCGTCCACTATAAATGTATCCACTTTGTTTTTTATACTCAACCTTATAATATACATCTCTATCAGTGCCACGAATCACTCTCGCAAGCACATCTAATCTTTCACCTTTAGGAACTCTAGTGATCAGGGCTCCAGCTGCTGTGGTACGTAAATTGATTCCTTCTGAAGCTTTAACCATCACTCTGTCAGAAATATTAGCTAAATACATTTTGGCTGTTTTTCTGTCTGAAGGAATTAAATATTTATCGTAGTCTGCATTGGTCCCGCCATGAACGTATCCCACGTGTTCACCATTAGAAACCAAGTAGTATCTGATTTTAGAAGCAGGATTGATATATACATCTAACACCTGATAAATTTGTCCCTTATTGATTACTGACACAAGATCGCCACCTGGAGTTTTTCGTAAATTGACGTTGACCGTCGCTTCTACGAATCCACCTACTTTAACTACATCAGGAGAACTCACCACTGGAGTTGTAGGAACTGGGGTCTCTGGTGTGGGTGAAGGCTCGCTTGGTTCATCAAAACATTTTAGCCCCCCACCCTGCACTAAACAGTTAAAATTATATTCATAAGTTTTTCTGTTATCCACGTACTTGGCCCAAGAGGTCGACTTGAATTTATCATAGTAATTTATGTCATTTCTAGCCCATGTGTCTTTAGGATTGGTCCAACGACACAATTTGCTTGAACCCCCATTGTAGGCAGAATACATAGCTCGCGTTCGAGACACATAATTACTAGCACTTCCCACACACGATGCACTAGCTGCTCGCTCCCACTCTTTATAAACTAAATCTAAAGCATAGATGATATTATCTTGAACTCTAGCGGCTCCCCCTGCATTGACTTGCACAAAGTGCCAACGGTCATCTACTTGCATCAACCCATGCCCATGTCCAAAGTCTCCTCTCATCATACGCAACTTGCTATCTGTAGTCCTGTAGTGAGACCAAAAGCTCTCTTGGTGAACAAGAGCTAAAACGGCCTTAGTCCAAGCTGCCTCTTCAGCAGAGGATGCACTAGGTTTTCTGCGCTTTAAATACGATGTACTCATACCAGTAATGAACTTATTCATTTCAGACATATATCTTTGTCGCTCTTCAGTTCTAGATTTGGCATCTTGAAAGACGATCGCCTTCCAATAATTATTCACATCACTTTCGTTTTGAAAGACATTTACTCGACAAGCTCTAGGAGCTCGACCAAAGTTCCATTCGCCAGAAATGCCCTCATTACATTTCCAATTGTCAGGAGTCTTATTTTGCCCGAGCACAGGAATAGAGAATAAACCTATTACAGAAACCGCCAATACAAATTTTGTTATATGCTTTATGTCTTTCATAACTAGATTAACGGCTATAATCTAGACGAGACCAAGGACGACTCGATCTTAGGACGGCAAAGGTCAAAAAAAGTGAACAACTCCTTGGCAAACCCCAAGTGAGTGTTTCATTTTAAGAATGTTTTTTTATTTTTCTGTCTAGTAAATGGTAAAACTTTGACCATGCGCTAGTGGACACTAGACTTAATTCTAGCCCCTAAGTATGTAAGAAATCTTATGATCTTTTAATTTTTCTATAGGCTGATGACCTTTGGCGGAAAAGCAGAAATCATATCCCAACACTTGGCTCACCTCATAGTCATGATCTGTATCCCCAACATACACCCCTTTTTTATAACCACGCTCTTGTAAATAGGGCTTCATTCTTTGGGCCTGCTCAATTTTGCCCCTGGCATAAATGTCACTAGCACCAGAAATATCATTAAAATAGTGCCTTATATTGAAGGCCTGTAATTGTGATTCAAGGTGTTCAATATTCGCCGCAGACAAAACATATTGGTTCACATTAAGGGCTTTGGCGGCTTCCAAAAGCTCTAGTGAATCTTCAAATAAGGTCATCTGTGAATCATACGAGTGAAAGCCTGTAATATACTTTTGGGCCACACGATCAAAGTCAGGCCCTTGGGAGGGCAAACCTAAGGCCGCATAATAACGTGAAACAGGAAAGCCAAAGTGTTGCCGATATTCATCGACAGTGATGGCCTCAAGCCCCTCCTCGACCAAAATTCTTGCGATCACCTTATGTGTGTAGGTCAAATCGTCCAAAAGAGTGCCATTCCAATCCCAAATCACCACATCATAATCTTTGATAAAGTCCTTAAAACACACAGAAATTTGCTCCTTTAGGCCTAAAATGTAGGGCGTCCATTAGGTGTACAATCTTTTCCTTGTTTTTTCTAGCCTTTGGCCGATTTTTTGGCTTTTTTAAAAAAATTAGAATTTCAAGCATTTAAGTCCTTCTCTTCTCAAACCGATACAAAACAAAACGAGAAGTGTAAGGGGCATATCTATATGTACACAAATATCGCGTCAAAAAAGAACTGTTTAGGATTAGGCTTTTTAGCGTCCATATTTATCATCTTACTCGCAGGCTGCTCTGGAAGTGAGTTTTCTTCTGTCGGTTGCGGAGATGGTGATGATTGTGATGTGGGAGGCCTTTCTTATTTCTGGGATATTTCTGATTGGCAAGGTTGCGATAAGACCTGCGGTGGCGGAACAGAACTCCGAACCATTGTCTGCCGTGATACCGATGGAAATAAAGTTCCTGATAAACGATGCCCTGGAACTAAAGAGCCCACTTCCCGAACCTGTAACACCCACTCTTGTGCTGGCGATTACGATTGGTTGATTGGCAGCTGGGGAGCGTGTTCTGAAGTGTGCGGTGGCGGACAAAGATCACGTTCCGTAACTTGTAAACACAAAGATGGAGCCACTGAAGCTGACAACAAATGTCCAAGTCCAAAACCCGCTACTAGCGAAACTTGTAACTCAGACCCTTGTACTTCAGGATACTACTGGAAAGTTTCTGAATGGAGCACATGTTCTAAAACTTGTGGAACAGGAATCAGAACACGAACAGTATCTTGCGTCAACGGCGCAGGACAAGCAGCACCTAACGATTCACTTTGTGAAGGCACACGCCCTGCAGAACAAGGAACATGTAACAGTCACGCTTGTGAATCCACTTACACCTGGTACACAGGAGACTGGGGCAACTGTTCTAAAACTTGTGGTGGCGGGATTCAAACTCGTACAGTAGCGTGTTTACGTGACAATGGTACATTTGCTGCCGAATCTTACTGTAGTAGCGCTGGTCCAAGACCCCAAGACACAAAAACTTGTAATTCACAAGCGTGTGGTCCTACATGTTCCAACACTAAATACATCAACACTCAAGTGCCAAACACTTCAAATCAGTTAGACATCTTGATTGTGGTGGATGACTCTGGATCTATGGCGGCTGACAACCAAAAGTTAGCACAAAAACTTAAAGGTTTTACTGACGATCTTGAGCAACGTTGTAATATCACCGACTGGCAAATGTGTATCACCACTACAGACGTGGACTACTATGAGGGACGCGCGATCATGTGGCAGTCTCATGGACATCATATTCTTAAAGCAGGAACACCTAACATCCATAATATTATCACTAACACTATGACATGGATTGGACACGGCTGGAGTTCTGACGAACAAGGAATCAAAGCGATTAACCTTGCCGTTCAACAAAATAACAGAACTAAGTGTTTCAGAGACAAGGCCGCTATGTCTGTCATCTTAATCTCTGATGAAGACGAACGTTCTGTTGGTGGAAACCAAGCTTTAAGTTCAACTCAATACAAACCACTTGGAGCACTTAACTACCCTAACTCTGTTCCTACAACCATTAAGACCTACTTAGGTAATGACAAGAAGTTCAACGTGAACTCTATCATTGTAAAGGATGCTCAATGTAAAGCTACTCAAGACGCTCAGGGTGCAGGAGCTAAGAGTTTCTATGGTACAAAATACCAAGAACTTTCTAACCTCACTGGCGGTGGTGTAGGCAGCATTTGTAGTTCTCACTACGTGGATCACTTAAAAATGTTTGCCAATAAGATCGTACACACGGTCTCTTCTATCCCACTACAATGTAGACCTGTGTTTACCCCAAGTGTGACTGTCACACCTGGACACACGGGCCAGTCCTTCAATGTGGTTGATCGAGAGTTAATTTTCACCCCTGTAATCCAAGGCCCAGCCAATATTACAGGTTCATACTGTTGTGCTCAATAACAAGGAGAGTAAGATGAGCGAAGAAACTAAAAAAGATGACCAAACTTTAGCATCAATAAGTTTTATCCTAGGCTTAGTCCTTGTTGGAGCGGCTATATTCTTAGTCAAAAACTTTGATGGCAATTCAGACAAAGTAAAGGCTTTAAAAAGAGCTGACATTTATGCCCAGCAATTGATCGACAAAGGCTTTGAAGTAGAAGTAGACCGAGACATGCCAGGCAGAACCCTAGCTTCAACCCCTAGTACTGACAGTGAGCTTGTGCAGGCTCTTGAAGGACCTTTAGGTATTGATCCTTGGGGTTACCCCTTCCACTACTTTGTAGAGAAGCAGCCTAACACTCTTACAGGAAAGATGGTCGTCTGGTCAGGTGGTCCTAACAATAAATTTGAAACCATTGCTGACGAGATCAAAAACTCATTAAAACAAGGTAAAAATATTCGCTTTGTGGGTGATGATTTCGGTAAAGTGATCAAATTTAAATTAGATCCAAGCTTTGCCAACAAATAAAATCTACTGAGTGACTTCTCTTGAAGTTCATTCCGCTTGGATGAAAACCAAAATTCATAAAAAAAGACCATTCTAAAATGGTCTTTTTTTAGTATCTACTTTTTTTCAACGAATTGATTGCTGTTTCAAGATTTTATATCCTCAAAGACATGCGCAATTCGGCTCACATTTTCTGCGAAGGCTACTCATCCCAAAGACGTTCGTTGTCCCACTCATAGATCATGCAAAGGGCAGGCTTATAACCTAAATCTCCTGATGCAGTCAGGGTCACATAAGCTTCACAGTCCAAAGTGCCTGTGGAGCCTTCATCCCCTACAAACGGAGCGTAAACCAGATACACAAAAGTGGTTCTGCCATCCTCGTCTACGATTTGATCCATTAACTTTTTAACTTGGACCGCACCAGTACGTTCTGTTTCAAATTCCCCTAAACTATTCACCACATACTGCATGTCATAGATAGGCATTCCTAAGTCCACAGACCCTTCAATAAAGGGCAGATGTTTTTGTACTGTAGTCTCATCTAAAACATAGGTCGGTTTATTTTGTGCAAAACTGACCGACGCCAGTAAAAACGATAAGCTCAACACCACTAATGATTTTAAGTTCAAATTTTTCATCTTTTGGCACTCCCTTTTTTAAATTTGGAGCCAAAATACAACCCTAAACCCCCCTAGCCAAGGGATTTTTAAAGGCACCTAGCGTGTGGCGGTAAAAAATGTTCTGTTTTCGTCAGGATATTCTGCCAGACTGACCCAAAAACCCAGTCTACCAATCTCGCGCCCGTCTTGGGTCTCAATAAGAACCCGATATTCGCCCTCTTGGTAGTTCTGTTTGGAGGCATAGCCTCTATAGCCCCCTTTGCGTCCCCCACGAATGCTCATAGGAATACGATCTGTGGTCGTCCATTGCTGTTTGGAGTCATTATACAGCTGCCAATGTAAAATCACGCTGTCACTAAAACGCGCTGGAGAAAAGACTCTGACAAACACATAAATCTTGTCCCCCTCTTGAGCGACAAAATGCTGATCGCCCTTTCGCCAAAACATCCACGTGGGGGTTTGATGCTTTAAAATGTAATCCCCTTCGACTTTCTGCACATCGTGATAGATCCCAATCTCTTGCGTAGATAAAGGCACAGGGGGAATCCAACCCAAGTAATAAAATAAACCAAAAAGACTTAACACCGCCACACCTGGTAGGATCAGCGCATTTCTAAGAGCCTTACCGTTGTTCACACGCCTTAATAGCATTCGATAAAGGGCCCAAAGAAATAAAAGTGTGGCCACCAAAGACAAAGCAAAGGGCTGCCAACCTACAAATCCTAGCAGGACAGGAAAGATCATCGAAAAGAAAGAAAAAACACAGATCAGATACAGGCCAATTTTAAAGTTCACTTTATTTTTTCTAAAGAACTTCAACTCATTGATCACCATCAACGAGACCATAAAAATAATAAAAGCAAAAGAAGAAAAGATCGAAGCACTCTTGATAAAGAAGATCGAGTAAATGCTTAAAAGCCCACCCATAAAGAAATGTAAAAACACATCCCTATAGTCCCAAATCTTAGAAAACATCCTACGCACTTGGATGCCCCCATCTTGGCGACTTAAAAAATCATAATAAAGCAGAAGACCAATAGTAAAAAGATAAATCACCTGCTGAGCCACAGTCAGTGGATTATCAATATCAGATACGGTAAAAATATCTACTAAAACTCCAAAGAAAAAAAATCCAATATTGATTCGGGTTTCGTTTTCATTGTAATAATTTTTAAGACGATTCGTTAAACTTCCCATATTCAGAATATAAACTAATTCCCATAGGGACTAAATCTCTTTTTACAGCAAAGCAAACTTTGACAAGGAACACGACCAAAGTGAGGTCTCGTTTTATAGATTTCCTACATCTTGAAATTTAAACTCTTAAGGCTCAGCTAAATTAAGCTTTAACAAGCTTAAGGATTTAAATTTTCCTATTTATGAAAATGAAGATTCTGCTCCTTAAAAACTCATTCCAAATTGCATTTTCAAAAAAGTTAATCTTGGGAAATACGAAGCAAAACGCATCACTTTTTTAACATCATCTTTATCATTGTGATCGCTGGTATGATCTGTAAAACGCTCGTACTTATACAGCTCAAACACAGGCTGAGACCAAGACACCCAATCCACTGTAAAGGTCATGTTTTTTTTAATTGTCCAACGATTAGAAACTCCAATATGAAACCCTAACGACTGCTGCACCAGTTCTCTGGCTGTGCTTGCATAGATCGGAGAAATCCCATCCATCAGTGCATCACTCAGGTGAACACCAAAATTAAAAAACACTAACCCATAAGTGATATTTAAACTATTTCTACTTTTATACGATCTTTTTAACAAAGAAATTCTTTCTTCTGAAAGACTTCCGATCTCATCAAAAAAAATGGACACATCACTTCTGACATACTCAAGCTCATAAGTGGTGGAAGGGTCTACAATCCAACCTAATGTCAGACCATATTTATTGGGCAACAAAATATCTATCGGTGAATAATTGACTAGGACCAGCCAGTCACTATTGGCACGACGAACTTTAGACTCACCTATCACGTTAGAAACATAGTTCACAGCCCCTTGAGCGGCATCCACAGCACCCTGTACGTTCAAAGACTTCTGTTGTAGCACCTTTGGAGTTGGCACATCACTCCGACTCTGATCGTAATCTTGGTCTGGTTTTTGAATTTGATTTTGTGATTGAGCAGGCAACCGAGTGGAAGTTTGGGTGTCTACTTGAGCCAGAGTGAGTATCGGGGTTTGTATCTGAGCCTGAACTCGGGTTGCCAGTAGAGCATGGGCCATCACAACACATCCTGTAACTATAAATATAAAGAACCACCTTCTCATCTATCCCACCCCTTGCGCTTCTAAAGTTTGTAAGAATCTACAGCACTTGTTTTATAATGTAAAAATCTTGCTTTAAATTTTACAAATTAGCTAGTGGGATCATATTTACATTGTAAAAGCCTACGTTTAAACTCTAGAGCGACTTTGATGAATGGAAACAAGCTGAATAATTTCATCGATGAAATCACCATCTGCTAGCAGAAGATACTTTTATAAGGAGGGGGAGATGTATTTTTTTATTAAGACTTTGATTTCTGCGCTGGTCATTGCTGGAGTAACTATGCTTTCAGAGAAAACTCCAGTAGGGGCGGCTTTATTGAAATCACTCCCACTTACATCTTTTTTAGTATTTCTCTTTATGAAGTATGAAGGCAGGACAAATCAAGAAATTAGCAGAATGTCGTGGGACATTTTGTGGTTAGTTTTACCATCTCTTATCTTATTCGTTGTATTTCCGATCTTACTTGATAAAGGACAAGGATTCGGAACTTCGCTTTTTGTCGCCAGCATTGTTATGGTTACTGCTTATGGGACTGTCTTAAAGTTATTAGCATAAACATGTACAAGCGTGCTCAGAAACAAATTCCAAAGGAATTTGTGATTGGTGCCCGCCATCCGAGGATAGGAGAACCACTGGTTAAGGTAGAAACCTACTCAATCCAGTGGCGGGAGCCAAGGGTTGATTTGGCGGAGCTGGCAAAATTACGTTGGATTGAAGGATATTCCCGAAAACAATTAGCTGAGAAATATGGAAAAACCACCGTAGCCATCCAGAATTACTTTCAGGAGCTGCGGCGGTTGAGGTTTTGTGTCTCTGGCTTATCTGAAATAGAAAGGGAGGAAATTTTATGGGCATCGAAAAACTCACTCAAGTAGTTATAGCAATAGTAATAATGGCAGCAGCCACTGGACAGCTTCCAAAGTTGGTACGAGAGGTGCAAATAGCTCAGTATAAGCTCCTCAAAGACTCGCAAACGTCTAAATGGGGCCGAGCAATGCTATTGCCCGTCCGAACATCGGAATAATCGGATGGATAATTAAAAAATATCAAATAATTCAGGTGGTTAGATGACCGCAATGGTCATGCTATAACTGAAGCATCAAGGAGGTCTTAATGAACAAAATAGCTAGAGTACCTAAAAAAGGGGCTGGGCGAAGACTTGCACAGAAACTTAAAGAACTTGGACAACAAAAACCACCACAAACACTGATTGATAAAATAAATGGAGATGAAAAGAAAAAAGTGGCAGCACCTACTCCATCTGCTTCAAAAGACGTGGAGATTTAATGCAGATATTAAGAGACCCTGAGTTTTTATCTAAATATTTTCATAGCCTTGAAGCTCAACCAAAATGTCTTGTAGATACAGGATTTCTTTATGCACTTGCTTATGCTGATGACCGTTTGTTTGAACAGGCCAATGATCTTCTTGATCTGCTTTCTGATCACGGCGTAATATTTTATATAAATGTTATCAGTAGAATGGAGTTTGTTGATCTGCTTTTTCGTAAGCAAGTAACACAAGGGTGCATTGAGCTTTTTAGTAATATTAAACATAATACCCAATACAAAGGTATTTTCAATTTACTCAAAGATATTCGGGATAAAGACACAGCAGCTCGTAGAAAAAGCCAATCTTATAAACTTGATGAATATCGACTAAAAAAGCTTCGTGAAAACATTAAGTTCGTTCATGAACTTGGAGGCTGGGAAGATTTTTGCCAGAAATATGTTGGCTCCATGTTACAAAACGAATGGATGATGATTGAAGAAGACCTTGGACTCAATTTTGTTGAGGTCATGGAAGGAAGCGTTTCCGATGAAATCACTTCACCGCTTCGTTGGAAAGACATGGTTGATCTCATGGGCGAACATGGTCTTCGAGGTCCTGATGCCATGATTCTACATTTATTTATGAAGAGCAAATTTGAAGTTCTTATCACGACAGATAGCGATTTTAAGTTGTGTCTGGACAATCAATTTTTTACATCAAGAAACAAAGCTGTTTATTTATTAACTTAAATACTCGTACTCATACATCTTTCCAAGTTAACGACCAAAGTCCAGAAGCGGTCTTATATAAATTCAGAATTACGCTCTAAGTGCCGACAAGTCTTATAAAATTATAATTTTTTGTAGTCTTTTTTGTGAATATCCAAAACAAAAGATTAGGACACACAATAGGAATAAACATGAACTTTACATGGCAAGATTTTTTTCACGAATTGTTTATCAAGATTGTATCGGAATTCGACTCTAAATCACTAGCCGAGTTAGTTTACAGAATATTTCCTGAAAATGCCATGATGGACAGAGATGAAAACAACAGAGAGCTGAGATTTGAAGAGTTTGATCCTTGTTCATTTCTCGCACGTTTTAACCGCCAAGAGCGTACCGATAAAAAAATTGAATACTGTATAAAGGCGAAAGAGATATTGAAATTAACTTCAAATATCCCACAAGATTTCAATGGAATTCCTATCTTCAATAATATGCGATGGATGTTCTTCCCTTTCAAAAAAGAACGGAGCAAGTTTGAATATGAAGCTTTGTGGGCATTTTCAAAAAAATTGGCAGAAGGGGAAATAACAAGAGAAACGCTAAATAATGCTAGAAAAAGCTTTGGAGCTGGTTTAACTTACCTAACGACCATTGCTTATATCGTATGGCCTGAAAAATACTTGCCACTCGATGACAGAACAAAGTCGTATTTACAAAAGAGAGCCCCATTTTTTGAAGATATGATTACTTCGGCAAAACGTTCAGAAGAACCTTTTGAGCTATACCATTCTATTCTAAAAAAACTACCAGATGTGATTCCAGGAAAAACCTGCGCTGATATAAGTTATTCTGCATATTTAGAAGATATTAACAAAGATTCAAAACCTTCTGGGCTAACAAATATCATCAAACCAAATGAAATAAGGTATTGGTCTATTGCACCTGGTGAAAATGCTGAATATTGGCATGAGTGGCAACAAAAAAATCTTATTTCTATTGGTTGGAATGAACTCGGCGATCTATCTAAACAAGATTCACTAGATGAAGTGGGAAAAATATATAAGAAAAAATATAAACCTGAAGGGTCTGCAAAGAATAATATTTTAGCAAACTTTGAATTTGCTCACCGACTAAAAATAGGAGATGTGGTTTTTGTCAAAAAAGGTCGAACTGAACTTTTGGGAGTAGGCAGAGTTATATCTGATTATAAGTTTGCTGCAACAGAAATCCAATCCCATACTCGGCAAGTAGAATGGATGAGTATTGGTACATGGAAATTAAAAAGCGATAAATTTGCAATAAAAACCCTTACTGATATTACGGAGTACGAATCATTCGTTGAAAATCTTCTTAAACTTAGTGGATTAGATGATTCTTCAATAATTGGAGACATTGTGAATAAATTAAAAGAACCATCAATGAATAAGAATACTATATTTTGGGGGCCTCCTGGCACTGGAAAGACGTATAAACTTCTTCAACTTCAAAATGAATTTGAAGATCAAGAAACAAGTACAGCTTCGGATCAAGTTGTTCAGTGGGTTCAAGATACGGACTGGTGGGATGTTGTTGCTGCTGCAATGTATGAAATTGGAAAACCAGTTTCTGTGCCTGAATTATTTGAACATGAGTTTATCCAAATTAAGGCCAAGCAGTCCTCAACTAAAACACCTAAAAACACACTTTGGGCAATGCTTCAAACGCATACAGTTCAAGATTCGGTGACAGTTAAATATGGACGCAGGCAAGAGCCTCTCGTTGTAGACAAGTCGGAAGACTCAAAATGGTTTTTAACGGGAAATTGGGAAGAGCAACTTTCTGATTTAGTTTCTGAAATCCAAAGCCTACGCGATGTAAAAACAGTTAAACGTTATGAAATGGTTACATTTCATCAAAGTTATTCGTATGAAGAATTTGTTGAAGGTATAAGACCAGAAATCCAATCCGATGGAAATAGTGTAAGTTATCAAGTAAAAGATGGTATATTTAAAAAATTATGTCAGAGGGCAATTGAAAATCCAGACAAGAACTATGCAATATTTATTGATGAAATAAACCGTGGAAATATCTCTAAAATATTCGGTGAACTCATTACCCTTATTGAAGAAGATAAACGTTTAGGTGCTCCACATGAAGTTACGATTACTCTTCCCTATTCTGGGAAAAAGTTTGGTGTTCCTAATAATTTATACATAATTGGAACCATGAACTCTGTAGATCGTTCTATTGCTCTTGTTGATATGGCTTTACGTCGAAGATTCGATTTTATATCTATTAGACCTGATAGCTCACTTCTTTCAAATAGTGGAATTCATGAGTTTGATGTTCGAAGTATTTTTGAAAAGTTAAATAATAAAATATCCGTAATTCTTGGGACTGAATACCAAGTTGGTCACAGTTATTTTATGGATAAAAATGTTGGTTCAATAGCTTCTTTTAAAAAAATATGGTTTGGTGGTGTTTTGCCTCTTTTACAGGAATATCTCTTTGATGACTGGGATAAGCTTGAAGCTTTAGTTGGAAGCTTTGTTAAAAAAACTGAAGTTAAAGATTTAGAAAACCTATCTCTTCCTAAATTTTCATTTGGCTCTTTCATTGAAAACAATATTGCCGATGAAGTTTTCATAGAGTTTATGAAAAAGTTGGAATAATATGAAATTTCTGAAATTTTTTGAATATGGAGGATTTGAAAAGTCGCTTGGCGAAGAATCTAATTCTATTTCCGATTTAAACCTTACTGATGCTGAACTTCAATATTTACGTTCCATTTCTGAGAAAACCATAATTGGAAGTCCTATATTTGAAATAACACAGTCTAAGATCAATGCCACATCTATTGTAGGCGTAATAGCTTTTGATGGGGTTCATATTGAGATTTTACCTAAACTTTTGAGAAATAATAGGTCTTCCAATAACAACAATAACTCAAGTATTTTGCAGAATTTAATGTTTATGCTGTCATACACAAATGAATTGGATATTTATGATAGCGGCGTGGGATCTCTTTCTGAAAATTCAGATTCCTTTATTGAGGCATATATAGCAATTTTTGCGGACAGACTTTCAAAGCATCTTATTCGTCACGGCTCTCCAAAAGCTTATGTTGAAAAAAATGAAAATTTAAATACAGTAAAAGGAAAAATTGACTTTGCAAAGCAAAGTACAATAAATTGTTTCAACCAATCTCGCATATATTGTAATTATGCCGAGTTTACAGAAGACAATGGACTCTCCAGAGCTTTTAAATTTGTTTCTCAATCGTTAATACAACTTACCAAAAGCTCATCGAACACTTCAGTATTAAATAGATGTATCGGTCTTTTAGACGGAGTTAAAGGTGAATATATTACTGGAAGTGAAATAGATCGTCTTTCAATTGGAAAAAGAAATCAAAACTTTATTGCTCTTATTAACTTAACAAAAATGTTCTTAAAAAAGATGCGACCTGAGTTTTCTGGGCAAAAGAAAAACAAGGCATTTACTCTTCTTTTTGATATGAACGAACTTTTTGAAGAGTTCGTATTCATGGTCTTAAAGAGGAACGAATCTTATCTAAATATTAAAGTCCAAGCGCAAAAGCATAAACGTTTGGTAAATGCAGAAAGAGACTTTTTAAGAGATGGAGAATGGCAAAACAGAGCACTATTTGCCACTTATACTGATATTTCTATTACTCTTAGTGATGGACGTATTTTTATTATTGACACAAAATACAAGGTTGTTCATTCAGGCAAAAATCATTATGGAATCAGCAACCAAGATGCCTATCAAATTCTAGCTTACAGACAGATTCATAAAGACGAAGTAGAGCCATCTGTCGTTCTTCTTTATCCACGATCAAAAGAGGACTTACAGAAAGAATTTAGAATAAATGGATCGGAAACAACATTTATGGCATGGACAGTAGATATTTCTGTTGATCTTGGTAAAAACATGAATTTATTAGTAGAAAACTTAAGAAATTTAATTACAGTTGTAGAACAAAAAAGCTCTTAGTTTCTAAACAAAGATAAACCACGACACTAACATTTTTAAGGGTTTTGTTTTTGTAAAAGCAAAAGAAAACAGTTAGTTAACCTATTCTTAAATTTTTTATATAAGATATAATGCTCTTGCCTTGACTAAAGACATAGAGGCCCCACATTTACTAAAATTAGTATCGTGAGGGCGGTAGCTAAATTCTTTTACAGAGGGGGTTTTTTGGAGCGTTTTCCATATCTTGCAGGCTTGCTTAGCGAAAATTTACGTAATTCAACAACAAAAGAAGAAAGGCTTAGGGGTTGGGCTAAACCTCCAAGTCAAACAGAGATAGAAAAGTGTGAGCGAGCAGAACGCATGATTAGGCAAGCCATAGAAGAGGACCCAAAGTTATCTAAGATGGACATTTCAGTTTATGCAAAAGGTTCATATGCGAATAGGACTAATATTCCTTCGGATAGTGATGTGGACATTGCTGTCGTCGCTAATTACTATCATTTTAATGACTATCCCGCTGGCAAAACAGCCTCTGACTTCGGATTTAGTAACACAGGTTATTTATATACTACTTTTAAAGATAACGTCTTGGAGGCTATTGAAAATAAGTTTGGAAAATCAGAGGTCAGTGCTGGAGAGAAATGTGTGAAGGTGCGCTCAAATAGTTGCAGAGTAGATGCCGATGTTGTACCTCACTTCGTACATAAACGTTTTGCATTAGACAAAAGTTCTCAAGAGGGAGTTTCTATTAAAACCGCTGGAACAACCATCTATAACTGGCCCAAGCAGGATTATGAAAACGGTGTACAAAAAAACGAAAGAACTGGGAAAAGATATAAAGCCCTTGTAAGGATTATTAAAAATACTCGCTCTAAGATGAGAGAAGAAGGATATACCTCTGCTAAGAATGTAGCTTCATATTTAATTGCTTGCCTTGTTTGGAATGTGCCAGATTATTTTTTTGATGAAGACTCATACGAAAAGATGACCGCAGATGCTATTGACTTTCTTATTGAGCAGACATCTGATCTTGCAAACGTAAAGGAATGGGGAGAAGTTAATGAGCTTAAATACTTATTCCGAACTTCTCAGCCCTGGAAACTAGATGAGGTTCATCAATTTTTAAGAGATGCTAAAACATTCTTGGCGGAAATGTAGTATGAAATACGCTTGGGATGTAAAAATGACGATCGGTCTTGCCGCGATTGTCTTTATCATTCTTTCCTTTGTTAAAGGGCAAACTTTTCTCGAAGAATTGATAGGAGTAATCTCGCAGACTATTTCTTATACATTCATTATTCGTTTAATTTTTATTAAATGGGTTTGGAAATACATACCCTTTTTAGAGATTATACACGGTATACCTTACCTTGAGGGAAAATGGACTGGCACATTCGAGTCTACTTGGCGACCAAGCCCTGACGCTCCTTGTGCGACTGGTTCTATAGAAGTTAAAATTACTCAACCAGATATACATTGTATTAAAATTACTCAAAAGTCTGGAGAGTCATTAAGTCATTCTTATGGAGAAGTTTTTGAAACGCTTGAGGATGGCAGTATCTTTTTAAACTTCTCTTATAAGAATGTTCCAAACGCAGATGTTCGCGATCGAAGCCAAATCAATTTTGGTTCCGCGCGGTACCAGCTTGAAAGAGATAGTTCATATAAATTATCAGGAAATTATTGGACCGATAGAAAAAGCACTGGGAAAATAACAGTCTTAAAAAGTTAGTTCATCACTATCTTAAATTATGAAAAATGCCCCGTCCGTCGTCTCACTCTTTCACGGTGCTCATAAAACTCTTTGTCTACAACCCATAGATTCAAATTTAAAGCATGCAGTAACGCCATTAGATTCCGAATCCCTGGGTTTCCATCTTTAGCTAACATTCGATAGAGGGTGACACGGTTAATCCCTGTAGCTTTTGCCACTTTACTCGGGCCGATTACTTTTACTACAACGGCTAATGCTTTTCTAAAAATAGCTAAATCTTTAGAAAAATCATGCTCCATACTGAGTTTCAGAAACTCCGTATATACATCATGATCCTTAAGACGAGCTTCAAGAAAAGCTTTGGGAACAGTCCTTGCGGCACGTTGTCTTTGCATAAAGACAGCATAGGCTTCGTGAGCTATCTCATAAGGCTTAATAATTTGCTGCAATGTGCGACGGTTTTTCTTATGCATACGATGTTACATATATGCAACAATAAATAAGAAGTCATGCACTTTTGTTTCTTAAATTCTTAAGTAAATTCAAAAAGATAAAAATATTTTTCATATTAAAAAAATCTGATTTTTTGTGGCTTTTTAAAATGTGAAACCACAGTAATTTTGATTTGAGGCTATGAAAAAGACTAGTAGCTGTCGTTTTACCGTATTATGAGAGGGTATTTTTTCAAAAAAGGCACCCATTTCCGCTTGCGAAGCTAATTTTGAGATCAAAAAATCTTGGACCGATTTGGTCCATCTATTTTTAAAAAGAGAGTTACCTATGGATCAAAGAGCGTGGATTTCCTGCGCCTTCTTCTCTTCAGGTATTGAGTTTATCTATTGGAACATGAAATGGGCTGGAAGTAGTCATCCTCAAAATCCAGCTTGGGTCATTGTTTCTAGAATTCATTACTTTGTGCTTATAAGTGTCTGCGTATTAGTAGCAGGGTTTCTTCTGCTTTTGTTTATGTCTTTCTTGGGGCCAACAAAAGAAAAGAAGGATATTGAAGAATCAGCAACTCCAATAGACAGCACGGTTGTGGAAAGAACAAAAGAGCTAGAAGAAGAAACAGAAAAGCAAAAAGTTGAACAACAAAAACTTGAGGAGCAAAGGAAACAAGAAGTCATCAAAAGAAGGCGTGAGCGGTCCGCAAATGCTGCCGCTCACGATGCCTTAGATGACTTTCTATAAATTACGGGAGGTCTTTTTATGAGGCTTACCAAAAGAGATTTAGAAATTTTTAAATTGATTTCTAAAACTGCGATTTTAACAACAGTACAAATAAAAAAAATGATTTTTACAGATGTAGCCACAACAACCGTACTTAGACGACTCAGAAAACTTGAAAAATCAAAATACATTGAACGCATTGAGGGGCTTCCAAACCATGAACTAGCTTGGGCACTAAATTTAAAGGGTGCAGATACTGTCGGTTATCCAAATCCAAAAAGGAATTTTCATCGTTTATCATTAGTTCATGACGTAAAACTATCAGACCTAAGGCTCAAACTTGAAGGTCATGGAATTGCACATTCTTGGATTCCAGAACATGAAATCAGATCAGCTATGGCAAGAAAGCATGGTCTTAAGAGAATGCAAAGTCAGTTCGTTCCCGACGGAATTATGAGTGTTAAATACCAAGGAGTAATGGAATCCGTCGTTATTGAATTAGAA
This sequence comes from Pseudobdellovibrionaceae bacterium, assembly GCA_023954155.1. NCBI lineage: Bacteria > Pseudomonadati > Bdellovibrionota > Bdellovibrionia > Bdellovibrionales > Pseudobdellovibrionaceae > Pseudobdellovibrionaceae bacterium. The sequence goes on from JAMLIO010000007.1 coordinate 73,395, forward strand.
CTGCACTATAAAAACAAAAACCGCTATCAAGATATATTTCAATCTTACATTGGTAAAAATAATATCAAGGCGGTGTGGTATTTTGTCCCTTCAGAGTCCTTGGGGAAACACTTAGAAAAGCTATGGACTAAATACGTCGGGAATTATGAACCGTGGTTCTTTTGGTCTTTAGTAGATGATGTTTTTGAGAATGGCGGTGATGCTACAACTCATTATTTTGATAAAAAGTTTGTGATTGGTGAAATTTTTGAGCCTTTAACACTTGCTCACCCAAGTGGTTTAGGTATGAGCAATTTTTCTGATGAAAAAACTAAAAATAAAATTGATGTAAATAGCGAAAATCAGGGCGAACTTCCCTTAAAAGCAAGTTAAGTAGAAACGCCGCCGTAAGCACTGGCCACCCTCCCTCAACGATGAAGGGTGGCCAGTGCTTACGGCGGCTAAAGTTGGTTTAGTGGAGGGCGGGAAGTTCTTAAAAATGATGATTAGGTATGAACAAAGAATTGAGAGGAAAAAAGAATTAGATAAAAAATAAGGGTCGGTAAATGAAAAAGTCATGGGATGTAAAAGACGTTGAGATTATCCCCATGCGTGTATCTATTGAGGAATATAACCAGAGGCTTGATGAAGCGGCGGAAATGGTCTATCGTTATTTTTGCCAGCTTCTCGAAAATCAAGTCTTGGCTCCTGAAACCCTAAACGTGGAAGAATACCACAAGCAAAGGACAGGAACCGATGGCTAGTATTAGATTAAATAAAATAAAAAATCAGAATTTTAAAATTGCGCTTTACATTCGAGTCTCAACCGAAGAACAGGCGGAAAATCCCGAAGGGTCCATACGTAACCAAGAAGATCGCTTGCTCCAAGCTGTGGCTTACAAAAATATGGGCGGCAACTTTGGCGAGATCAAAGGTGTTTATGTAGATGCTGGAATTTCAGCTAAGGATATGAAGCGCCCCAAGCTTCAAGAGTTACTTCGAGCAATAAGAAGTGGCGAGATTGACCTTGTTATGGTGACAGAACTTTCAAGGCTTTCTCGTAATACAAGAGACTTTATTGAGATGTGGGACATGATGAAACTTCATGGCTGTGGGTTTACAAGTTTAAGAGAGGATTTTGACACAACCACGGCCGCAGGGGAAATGGTGATTTTACAGTTGATGAATCTGGCGCAGTTCGAGCGGAGGCAGACAAGCGAGCGTGTTGAGGCCAACATTGCCGCTCGTGCAGCACGAGGTCTTTATAATGGCGGGAGTGTACCTTTAGGCTATAAAACCATTCCTGATAAAGCGGGCTATCTTGAGATTGATGAAGAAATGGCAGAAGTTGTAAAGACCGCGTTTGCCGCATTTTTGCGTGAGGGCTCTTTATCAAGAGCTGCCATTTGGCTTAATGACAATGGCTATAGGATCAAAAGACATCGTGAAGGTGGAGGAAGATTTAAGCGTGTTGGACATTTCACTGTAGATAACTTGCAAAATATTTTAAGAAACAAAGCCTATATTGGAATTAAGTCCTACACTTATAGAGGAGAAACTAAAGAATCCAAAGCTGTGTGGCCTGCACTTATTGATAAAAGTACCTTTCATAGAATTGGCAAAATCTTAGATAAAAATAAAAGTCGATTTAAACCCACAAAGCAAAACCGAAGACCTTATCTTTTATCTGGTATTACTCACTGTCAGACTTGCAAAAGCTTTATGCCAGGAAAATCTGCAACGGGAAATAGTGGCAAGGTTCCTTATTATGAACACGCTTGGGCAACAAAGCGGGATTCTACATTGAGTAAAAAAATATTTAAATGTGAGCCACACAGAGTTCCAGCTAAAAAACTTGAACCGTTGGTGATGGAGAAATTTAGGGCTCTTATTTGTAGCCCCAATATGATGAAAGACATACTGAATCGAGTTCGTAAACTCCATGAAGAAAACCCTCACCGAAAAGATGAAGAGCGTCTAAAGGCAAAAATTTATGGTGTTACCAGTCAAATCGATGGTCTCGCAGAAAGATTAAGTGAGCTTCCTAAAACTGTGTCCGCAGCTCCCATCTATAAACAGATGGAACGCTTAGAAGACATCAAGCAACGCTATGAAAAAGAATTGGAAACCTTAAAAGCGACAGGCAAAACAAGTTTGGACCGAGTTGTAAATTTAAATAAGTTTGAGGAATTTGCAAATCACTACAAAAAGTTTATGACAAAAGAAATTGAACCCAACGACTTAAGACAAATAATTAAGAAGTTTATCCATAAAGTGGAAGTAGGAACTGAAGACGTAAAAATCCATTGGATTGTTGACGATGAACATTTTGAAAGAGAGCTGGCCCTATTAGGGGCCAGCCTTGGCGTTAAAAAGATAATAGAAGGCCCTCGCAAGAATCCCCCAGAGGGGAGCGTTTCGAGAGTTTTAAAAGATTCTGATTTTTTTAGCTATGCTGGTTCGCAGAGCTTGACATTTGGTGCGCCTGGAGGGAGTCGAACCCCCACGCCTCGCGGCACTAGATCCTAAGTCTAGCGTGTCTGCCAATTCCACCACAAGCGCATTCAAAGGAGCTACTTTTGTAACCCCTATTTTATTACTCGGCAATTAGTTTTTTATAGTCTGCTGCTTTTATAAGCGCAGCTAGCTCTTTTTCTGTGTCCATCTCGATGCGGATCAACCAGCCATCATTCCAAGCATCATCATTGATCGTGCCTGGGTTATCGGGAAGGCTTGAGTTCACTTCAATGACAGTCCCAGAAACTGGAGACACCAAATCACTCACAGACTTCACACTTTCAATCACACCAAAGGACTCACCTTGGGTGACCTTTTGGCCCTCTTCAGGCAATTCCACATATACAATTTCACCCAATGTATCTTGAGCATAGTCTGTCACACCGACAGTGACAATGTTCTCATCCACTAAAGCCCATTCATGATCTTTGGTGTAGTAAAGCTCTTCTGGCACTCTGTAAGCCATTTTTCCTCCTAAAAACTAATAAAATAAAATCACTCATTCCATTCACACCACAGGCTGATCTTTCAACAAGGGCGCTCACTTTGGACTCACACTTTTTTTACAAAAGGCAGGTCCACCACTTCCACTGCAATCAATTTTTGCCTTACTTCCACCAAACACCCTTGGCTCAAATCATAGTCTTTACGAACAAGAGCCAAAGCAACAGGTTGATCTAAATAAGGCGAATATGTACCACTTGTAACATGCCCTATCTGCTCCTTGTCAAAACTTAACACCCTATAGCCGTCTCTAGGGACCATTTTCTCTGAGGTCTTAAGCCCTATGATTTGAAAGTCATTTTTGCCTTGTTCTTTGGCATTTAGTAAAGCGGACTTACCAATAAAGTCCTCTGCCTTTTTAAACTTAATGGCCCAATCCATCCCTACCCCTAAAGGTAAAGTGGTCTCAGAAAATTCATTTCCATAAAGAGGCAAAGCCGCCTCAATCCGCAAAGAGTTTCTTGATCCTAAACCACAAGGTAAAAGCCCAAAGTCCTTGCCTTTCTCGCAAAGTTCAGTCCACATTCCTGTAGCTAGGCTGGGATCACCATAAAGCTCAAAGCCATCTTCCCCTGTGTAGCCTGTACGAGCCACAAGCCATGTCCCGCCCTTATAGTCCTTCTGTTCAAATCGAAATTTTTTAATATCTGAAGCCCCTGAGAAAAACTGGTTGATCAGCTCCACCGCTTTAGGGCCTTGTACGGCAATTTGGGCCCACTTAGTACTCACGTCTGCCACTTGCAGATTAGAAAAACCTTGGGCTTGTTTTTCAATCCACGCCCAATCTTTGTCTTTGTTAGACGCGTTGACCACAAGTAAATAATTTTTATCCTTTTCAAGGCAGTAAATGATCAAGTCATCTATCACTCCACCTTGATCGTTAAGCATAAGATGGTACTGCGCTTGCTTCTCCGCACACTTAGACGCATCGTTGGTCAGAAGCTTTTGCAAAAACGTCACACTGTCGGCTCCCGACACCGTGATCTCCCCCATGTGCGACACATCAAATAGACCAATATTATTTCTGGTGGCCATGTGCTCTTGACGTAAACCTTGCGGGTACTCCACTGGCATCTCCCAACCCGCATAGGGAACCATTTTAGCTCCCATAGATTTATGGGTCTCATAAAGGGGGGTTCTTAATAAACTCATGCTCTTCTCCTTTTACTTCTTAATTTTTCTTTCCGCAGCCACGACTGTATGTTCAATCAGTTGCGCTACCGTCATAGGCCCCACTCCCCCAGGCACTGGAGTGATCGCAGCCACTTTACTTTTCACCTGTTCAAAGTCCACATCGCCAATCAACCCTTTTCCCTTGGGATCACGATGGATGCCCACATCCACAACGATGGCCCCTTCTTTGAGATGATCCGCACCTAAAATATGGGGCACACCCGCGGCGGCCACCACAATGTCTGCATCTTGGGTATAGAATTTCAAATCAGGAGTCTTACTGTGACAGACCGTCACCGTGGCATTGGCTCTGGTGAGCATAAAGGCCATAGGCCACCCCACCGTCGCACTCCTGCCAATCACCACCGCCTTTTTGCCTGCCACAGAAATATTGTAAAACTTTAGAATTTCCATCACTCCTTCAGGAGTACAGGGCTCATGCCAGCTCTCTTGCTTTTGCATCAACCCCATATTGGTCGACGTCAGCCCGTCCACATCTTTTTCTGCCAAAACCAAGTCTGTTGGGTCAAAGCCTGACAGAGCCGTGGGTAATGGCATCTGGATCAAAAATCCATCCACATCTTTATCTTGGTTTAAAGCAGCAATACGCTCTTTAAGCTCTGTGGCGGTAGTGGTGTCAGGCAGTCTGATCACCTCAGACCCTAGTCCTACACTTTCACACGCCTTGGCCTTATTTTTCACGTACACATGGCTTGCAGGGTCCTCACCCACCAGTAACACACTCAAATGGGGAGCCCGCCCCAGCTTTGCCTTACAGGCCTCTACACGCTCTTTAAGTTGAGTAAATTTATGTTGAGCTAGTTTTTTGCCGTCTAAAATCATCATGGTAGGATTTGACCCCTTTCTGGAAGCAGGATAAAAAGAACCTATACGAGGGTTGTAAATGGGAAAAGTAAAAGTCGCAAATGATGGTAGCATTGACTTTGTGCAGGCAGAGAGTTTGCCTTCAAGCATAAAGAAATTTCGTCAAAGTCCTGAAATTGAGGGTTTTTACCGTTTCGTCTACGAGAACGACCTCCAACATGAGGCCTTCGACATCATTTCCGCCATTTTGGAAGACCGCAAGGCCAAGGCCGCAAAGCCTAGCAAATCCAAAAAATAAGCTCTATTTCGCGCCCTGTTTTGTGTCCATGGCTCGGACATACTGCGCGTAAGCCTCACCCACACCACTTTTAAGGATGTCATAAGATTTGAATCTCCTATTGCGTAAGGAGGTTTTATGTCATCAACTCAACCCAAACATAAAAACGCTAAGGGGACTCTGCGTAACCAAAAAGGCCAAGGACTGATTGAATACATCATTCTTGTCGCCCTGATTGCCATCGCCTCAATTGGTGTGATGCGCGTTTTAAGCCAAACAGCAAACACCCAACTGGCCAACATCACAAACTCCCTACAAGGTGGAGCACAGGCCCGAAAGATCGCCGCACCTCAGGTCTCAGAGACTCTTTATTCTAAAAAAGATCTCAGCGACTTTATGAAAAATGCAACCAAAGATGGACGTTCCAGCAAATGAAGATTCATAAAGGCCAACGCGGACAAGCCCTTCTCGAAGCTCTCGCCATGGGTTTGGCCTTTATGAGTCTATTAGGGGGAACTTTTTTTACTTTGCTTTTAATTTGGAGCACAGCATGGACACGGCATCACCTCTACGAAGCGCTGATCTGTCTGAACAGTTTAAATTCACGACATCAGTGCGAGCAGCATTTTTACAATCAGGCCTCAAGGGGTCTGATTGGTTTTCATGCCACGGGACTCAAATGGAACAGAACTTTCAATCATGTAGAAGTAGAACTTTTAAGTGCCCTAAACACCACCCACCCTGTAAAAAAACACCTCGTCAGAGGGGGTCTGTAATGATTGGGGGACTCTTGCTCTTAAGCAGTCTCTTAGTTTTATCCGTAGCTCTGCTTCAGACATTTGTAGTGCTACAAAACTGGAAAAAACATCAGCACACCTGTCGCCTAGCAAGCCTCAAAGCTCAAGAGCACATCCTTAAAGGGTTTGAAGAACTGATGAGCTTAAATCCCGAAGCTCGACTCTTAAGACAACAAAGGAAGCTTGCCGAGCGCAAAGTCAGAATGGCCCTCACTCCCAAGACACGCGCCCTAGCGCAAGCGCACTTAATGGCAGTCATCCTGCGACAAACCTTATTTGCTCGTAAGCAAGGTCTGATCATTCAACACAGCCGCCTGAAAGCCACCCGCGAACTTCGCCAAAATCAACTTCAACTTAAACAACCCAAAGTCCCTTTTGCTTTACTTAAACGCCCACCCCAGTCCCTTACCCCAGATTATATTTTGCCTCCTGTGGGATTAGAGCACTTACAAAAGATCGAGGTCACATGGAAACACACGTACAAAAACTTTCTTCTCAAAAATCAATGCGGAAGTACCATCAGTCGAAAATTACAAGGTCTCAAAATCAAACTTCTATTTCTGGAAGCCTTCTCGTAGAAAGTTTGGTCCTGATGCTGTTTTTGCTTTTACCACTTTTTACACTTTTAAAAAAACACCATAACGTTTGGTTCACGGAGTTAGTGAAATATGAATTTAAAGTCCTTCCTTAAACAACAAGGTTTAGTCAAAACCAATAGCCCTTCTATGGGGCTTGTTGGGGTTATCTTCGTGGCGATGATGGCAAGTTTAATCTTTAAAAATTTAAAAGCACCAGATAAGCCCGAGGACTCTGTACAGCACTTTGAGGCTTCGACATTTATTCCTGCACATCATGTCTTAATCCCTATCGACGTAGAAAATGCCGAAGCTCTTAACGCCATGACAGGAGGTTATGCTTGGGTGGATTTATACACTCCCACTCAAAGTGAATTTAGCCCTCTTAAACCCATAAAAATTGTGAAAAAAATTCGTATCCTAAGAGCACCTCTTGACCCTAATCATTACGGAATTATTGTACCTGAAGAGTACGCAGATGCTATTTTGAGTTATGGATTTCTATTTCGAGTGACATTAAATAGCAAAGACCACCATAATAGTGAATTGCTAGTAGGACAGAAGCCACATAAACCTACTATTGTTTTTGGAGATTAAAATGGAATTTAGTTTTAAAAACACCTTGATTTACACGCTTAGCCTTACCCATATTCTGACCTGTATGTACGCCCCTACAAGCTGGGCTTCCATTCCCAAAACCCTGCCACAAAAGATTCTTGTGCAAAGTATTGATGCTGAAGACATGGATTTTGAAAACTTCATCAACACAAACCCCGAATTTATCAGTCTTGAAAAAATTCAACCTGAGGTGTCTTCTGAAGCTATTGCACAAATTCGCTCTCTACAAGCTTTAGCCAATACTGAGTTTATGGGCGAAGACCCCAATAAGTCTATTCCCTTATATGAACAGATCATCTCGATGGCACTAGATCAGGATTGGAATGAAGAGGCTCGCAAAATTATTTTCACTTCCTTTTTCCGCCTAGCTCAACTGCAACCTCAATCTAGTGGCAATTATATTAAACAAGCTATTTTATTTGATCTCACTCAATCTCCTGACACGGAATTGATCTCGCAGAACTTGCTTGCCTCTTTTGAAAAAATAAAAAAAGATTTAGACAAAGAAGTCATCGACTTTCAATCCCATTCCACAAAAACCTATTATGTAAATGGAGTGAAAGGACAAACTCAAATCCATCCCCAAGCTTTGTATAGGCTAACTTTTGTTTCAAATGTCTACGGACTCAAAACTGAAATTGTAAAAGGCGAGGCCACTGCTGAACTTTTCCCTTTTGGCACTCCTATCGCTCAGGGCTCTTGTAGAAATGTAAGCACCGTCAACACAGACATTCGTGATCTCAAACAGAGTTTTGTCTTTTCATCCCCAAAGTGCGCCCCTAAACTTTTAGCGGCAGTCGCCCAACTGACTCAACGTCAAATGCAACAGAGCGAAGCTCATCTGTCCGACACTTTGCCTAGCAAAAGTGTAGTCGCTGCACAAAGAGTCGATATGAATCTATATCCCTCTTCGATCAATACGGATGATCTTGTGGACTCCACCACTCACTTGGCCCCCTCCAGCACTAAAGGAAAGCTCAGCAAGAAGCAAAAAACCTGGATCATTGTGGTTTCAAGTATCGCGGCCGTAACATTAGGAGCCGTGCTGATTAACAAGCAAAATGATAAGTCTCGTGATTATGCACCCGTGGAGTCCAAAGGATTTTAAATCAAAGCCCTTTAAAAGTTCAGGCGATCCTGTAACGTTTGAAGCCTTTGATTTCAAAGACACTTATTATTTTAGCATCCCCAGACTCTATGACAGCCATGTCCATCTGCAAGGTATTGGTAAGTTTTCTGGTGATCGCAATTTATCTCATTGCACAAGTTTAGCGGAAATAAAGACTCAACTAGAAAAACTCATCCTTTCTGAACCTCATTCACCAACAGACCCTGGGCCTCACGCGGAAGTCTTAAGCTCACAAGCGGGCTCGGAACATTACGTAGAAGCCTTTGGCTTACTGGCGGAAAGATTAAACTTAAAAGACCTTTGCCAGTGGGCCACCCATACTTATCCTCATGTGGTCTTTTGTTTGGTGTTAGAAGACGGACACAGGGCCCTTTTCACAGGAGGGCTCCCACCCTACAAAATCTCTGAGGCACAATATATCTACAGTGACACTGCAAAAATCATAGGGGTGCTGGTGGGCGATCAACTTCGACCCACCTTTGAAGCTTGGTTATCCACAAAGATGCCCTTTGCTGAGTCACCATTAAAACTCAAACAAGATCTGCTCACGGGACAAAAAATTTTACTGCAAAATGGCTTTACCCATTGTCGAGATATGACCTCTGATCCATTACAGTTTCAAACTCTTTTAGAACTAGAAAGAGTCCAACAATTTTTTATTTATACTGATCTATACTTTTCAAACTTCAAAGGGGAACCTCTTGAATATCTATTAAAACAAGTTCAAACTTATAAATCTTTAAGCACCCCTAGGCTCCAGCTTAAAGGTATAAAAATTTTCCTTGATGGCACATTATCTGGCAATAACCTAGATTGTTCTTGCTCCCTACTCAGTTCAAATGTCGCGACCTATAACACAGAAGACATCTACGAAATTTTACAAGCCGCTCACAAACACAATGTGGAAGTGGCCTTTCACTGTATCGGAGACCTAGCCTTTGAAAAGATTGTTCTGGCCCTCAAAAAATTAGCAACACACACTGGAGGACATCTCCCTTACACCCACTTCGAACACTGTGAGTTTATCAACGATCAAAGTTTAAGGTACTTAGCAGATTTAAAACAGAGCTATCCTCAAAGCCGCCCTCATCATAAACTTCACTTTCACTTTCAGCCTTCACATTGGATTTCAGATCACAACAAAGTCCCCGCTCATGCCCAAAATCTGCATTTCTTTGCATGGGACCTTTTACCCAAGATGGGCTTTCCCAATGTGTTTTTTGGTAGTGACGCTCCCGTCACTCCACCTTTTGCACGCTTAGATCATAAACAGGAACTTTGCTCATTTTTGATGCAGAAATCATGGGCCACACCATGGTGGACGCATTTTATTTACCCAGATCGGCAACGAGGACCTCTGACATTCACTTTATTTCAAGATTCCAAGTCTAGTTTCAAAGACAATAAAGATAATACGACGAGCATTTGTAAAGTTTTTATTGATGGAAAATTGATAAGCCTTTAAATTTTTATATAAGCGCAACTTTTCTTTTACCCTATTGTTACAAAGAAAACCTTTACATTTATTTGAGGAGTCAAACTTATGAAATCACTACAGTATTTACTGGGTCTACTTTTAATCTTTTCTCTTACTGCTTGTAACAGCTGGAACAAAGAAAAATGCCAAAACACCAACTGGGATGCCTTAGGTTACGGTGAAGGCGCGCAAGGTAAACCCAACGCTTCTGCCAGTTACGCAACAAGATGTGAAAAACAGGGCGTAAAAATCAATTACGACAGTTATTTAGTGGGATACAACAGAGGCCTTACTCAATACTGCTCTTACGATCGTGGTTACCAAAATGCCATGGACGCAGCACCCATCCACTCTCTTTGTTCTTCTAATCTGAAATATAAGGACGGATACGCCAAAGGCGTTCAAGCTTTTTGTACTCACGACAACGGATACAAAAGAGGGACAGAGGGGCACCCGCTTACAGCTATGTGTGGAAGCTCTACTAAAAAGGCCTACCATGATGGGTATAAAAAAGGACGTAAAATCTTTTTACAAAAAGAAGTCCAAGAGATTGGTTACGACATTTCACGCGCCAACAATGACCTGAACAGAATCAGAGACACCATTGCCGACAAACAATTCCAATTGCAAAGAATCCCCACACATTCTGCCGAACCTTCAGTCATCCAACTTCGACATGATCTTGAAAGCGAACTGAGTTCTTTGATCTCTAAACGCGATGGTATCATTCGCCAAATTTCTGATATGGAGAGCACTCTTACTTCTTACGAAAGAGAACTTCGAAGTCTCTAATATTCATCCACGAAGAGATCGACTAAATCAGTCGTCCCATCTTTCTTAGAATTTCATCTTGGATCTTGGTGGGTATCGCTTGGTATTCACTAAAGGTCATAGTAAAGCTGGCTCGCCCTTGGGACATGGATCTTAAATCTGTGGCATAACCAAATAGCTCTGCTAGAGGGGCCTCGGCTAGGATCACCTGTGTGCCCCCTTTAGGTGTAATGCTGTTGATCTTACCTCGACGTGAATTGATATCGCCTACCACGTTACCCACAAAATCATCTGGAGATATCACTTCAAGTTTAAAAATGGGTTCAAGCATTTTGCACTTGGCTTCCCTTAAAGCTTTCCTTACTGTTTGTGCCACAGCCACACGACACACACCATCTGTCGTCACAGACAGATCAAAGCCCAAATCTTTAAGCTCTACACGCACATCAAGCATAGGATAGCCCGAAAGTGGACCGCTCATCACAGAGTCCAAAGCCCCTTCTTTTAAAGCGGACTTCCATGGTTGCGGAATCTTTTCATCGGACTCCTTAACAAAAGAATAGGTCACACCCACACCTTTTGTATTTGGCGCAAGCACAACTTCACACTCAGCCCACTCCACCGTAGAGCCCACTGTGCGCTCAAACCTAGATTTGGCCTTCACTTCGTTGGTGATCATCTCACGGTAAGAGACCTGAGGTTTACCTACGTTGGCGGTCGCTTTAAACTCTCTTAAAAGTCGATCTACAAGAATTTCCAGATGCAGTTCACCCATTCCTGACAAGAGCGTCTGTCCCGTTTCAGGATCTTCTGTCACACGACAAGAAGGGTCTTCACGCAGTAAAGAGGTCAATCCAACTTCTAGGTTTTTCTTGTCCGCAGAACTTTTAGGTTCAATGGCCACAGAAATCACAGGTTCAGGGAACTGAATGGATTCAAGAGACACCGCTTTTTTAGGCGAACAGAGAGTGTCCCCTGTTCCCGTAAGCTTTAAGCCAATAGCGGCTCCAATATCGCCAGCCTTAAGATCTTGCACTTCCGTTCTGGAGTTAGCATGAATTTTAAATAACTTCTGGATTCTTTCGCGTTTATCCAAACGTGGGTTAAGTAGACTGTCGCCCACTTTTATAATCCCCGAATACATTCTAATAAAAGTCATGGTGCCTGCAAAACTGTCGTTGGCGATCTTAAAGGCCAACGCCACAGGCGGACTGTCAAAGTCAGTCTTACACACGACTTCACGAGTTTCTTTGTTGGGATCAATCCCTACCACATCGGGGCGATCTAACGGGCTTGGTAAATAATCAATCACCGCATCTAACAGAGCCTGAATGCCTTTGTTCTTAAAAGCAGATCCACACAACAGTGGGGTGACCTTCAAAGATAAAGTGGCCGCTCTAAGTGTAGTTTTAATCTCTTGCTCCGTTAAAACTTCACCATTTAAATACTTTTCCATAAGAGCATCATCAAATTCGCAAATCTTTTCCAATAAAGCTTCTCGGTGAGTTTCAAACTCTGCTTTGTAGGCCTCAGGAATATCTTGCACTTCAAAGCTCTGGCCTAAGTCCGAGCCGCTCCAGATATAGGCGCAAGATTTCACTAAATCTACCACTCCTACAAACTGATCTTCTTGCCCAATAGGAAGTTGGATAGCGATGGGGTTACCGTGAAGTTTTTCAACAATGCTGTCTTGGCACATGATGAAGTCTGCTCCGACTCTATCCATTTTGTTTACAAATGCAATTCTAGGTACTTTATACTTGTCCGCTTGGCGCCACACAGTTTCAGACTGAGGTTCTACACCACTGACTCCATCAAATACCGCAATAGCCCCATCAAGAACTCGCAAAGATCTTTCGACCTCAATGGTAAAGTCCACGTGCCCTGGGGTATCAATGATATTGACTCGGTGGTCTTTCCAAAAGCAAGTTGTCGCCGCCGAAGTGATCGTGATCCCACGCTCTTGCTCTTGCTCCATCCAGTCCATGGTGGCATCACCGTCATGAACCTCGCCGATCTTATGGTTTTTGCCTGTGTAATATAAAATGCGTTCTGTCGTGGTCGTCTTGCCCGCATCAATGTGGGCCATGATTCCAATATTACGCGTATATACAAGGTCTTCCACCTTTTGAGGCTCTTTTGCTGACATAAAACACACCTAAGTTTTTCGATTAAGTGATGAATTTAGCCCATATCATCAAAAATGATAAGCACTAAATCATATCATTAGTCTTAAGCACCCACTTCAGCCATTGACACACTTTGCATAAGTCCTATAAGGCTTACTCAAAGTGAGGGCAACAAGGCCCCCACGGATCAAGTATGGTGCTGTAAAATGGAAGAGCTTATTGCAGTAGGAACCAAATTCATGCTGGCGTTCATCAGTCTGTTTATGATTGTGGACCCCCTAGGCACTGGTCCTGTCGTCTTAAGTTTAACCCGCAATTATTCTGCGGCAGACACCGAACGCATCATTAAACGCGCCTGCCTCATCGGTGCTCAGGTCTTAATCTTCTTCCAGTTATTTGGGAACTTTCTCTTTGGTTTTTTACACATTGATCTGAATGCCTTTAAGATTGCAGGTGGATTGTTACTGTTTATGACCGCATGGGATATGATCAAGGCTAAAACGGCGGGAGAAAAATACCCCTCAGAGGTTCATGAAGCCGTCGAACGTGATGACATCAGCATCTTCCCTATTGCCATGCCTCTGCTAGCAGGCCCAGGGGCCATCACCTCGGTGATTGTCTATTCCAACAGCCCTGACAGTTCATTTTTGGAGAACTCTTTGGTCTCGATTCTAGCGATTGTTCTGACCTTCTTTTTGGCCTTTCAGATCATGCGATATTCCAATAAAGTGAAGAAGCTTTTGGGCCAATCAGGAATTGCGGTTTTACAGCGGGTGATGGGTATTCTGCTGGCTTCGTTGTCTTTGCAACTCATCACCGAAGGCTCAACCCTTTTGGTCTTTAAAATCTTACAATCCGCGTAGCCTGCGGAACATCGACCAAAACTTTCAAAAGTTAGAACCCACTCCCTATGAGTTTGAAATTCACCCCTCGTAAATTTCTTTGAGCCCGATGTGTTGGTACGGTTTGCCTAAAGGCACCAAAAGTTGAGGGGTCATAGTCCCTTATGACCCCTCGAACAAGACTCCCCCTTGCGGCTACAACTGGTCTTACTGACCCATCCTTAGGTATGCCCCCCACCCAAATGTGTCGCCTACTCATGGTGCGTTTGCGGCTTTAGTCTTCCTCCCCCGAGATCAGAGTTGTCCTTGAACAAGCCCTTTTGTACTAAAGCCTGTGGTGCTTCCAAATCCCCCTTGGTTTTTGTTTTGGCTCCCTCCCCCTAGCAGTGCTTTATCAGGAGCCTCACCACTAAAGCCATAATACCAAGGTCTGGCCATAATGCTATTATTTTAAAAATAAAGTTCTTATAAAAGTTTATAAAAAATAAAAAGACTCTGCCTTGCCCCTCTTCTGGGCCTTAAACAGAACCTTGTGCGCGCTCTTTTATAAAATACTGCGGAAGTGGGCACGTAAAACTCCGTGCAAAAGTGGGCACAAAAAGCCCCATACGGAACTGGGCGCATAAGCCCCGTGCAGACACAAGTGGTTTAAAATAAAAAAACCCACATCAAAAGATATGGGTTTTATTCTTAGCTCAAAAGCTGTTTGTATCTTGAAACTGTTACCAGTTGTAGTGAGAGAACGCTCTGTTGGCTTCTGCCATTTTATGAACGTCTTCACGTTTTTTGATAGAAGCACCACGGTTGTTGTAAGCATCAGCAAGCTCAGAAGCTAAACGCTCAGCCATAGTCTTTTCACCACGCTTACGTGAGTTTTCTGTCAACCATCTCATAGCCAAAGTTAAACGACGAGCAGGTCTCACGTCCACAGGCACTTGGTAAGTGGCTCCACCTACACGGCGCGATCTGACTTCTAAAGAAGGCTTCGTGTTTTCTACAGCTTTTTTGAAAACAGTAAGTGGCTCTTCGCCAGACACTTTTTCTTTGAGTTTATCAAGAGCTTGATAAAGAATGGATTGCGCTACAGTTTTGCGACCATCAAGCATAAGCTTGTTCACGAAACGAGCTACAACAATGTCATTATAAATTGGATCAGGTAAAACTTCTCTTTGTACACTTTTATGACGTCTAGACATTATCTACTCCTTAAGCCTTAGGTCTCTTAGTACCGTATTTAGAACGAGATCTTTTTCTGTTGTTCACACCTTGAGTGTCCAATACTCCACGTACAACGTGGTATCTCACACCTGGAAGATCTTTAACACGGCCACCACGAATCAAGATCACACTGTGCTCTTGTAAGTTATGTCCTTCACCAGGAATATAAGAGATCACTTCAAAGCCGTTAGACAATCTTACTTTAGCGACTTTTCTCAGTGCCGAGTTTGGCTTCTTAGGAGTTGTTGTATAAACACGAGTACAAACCCCACGTCTTTGCGGGCAAGACTCAAGAGCTGGAGATGCAGTTTTATTTTTTTGCACTCTTCTTTCTTTTCTAATCAGTTGGTTTATGGTTGGCATTCTATCCCTTTCAACACATTAAATTGCAATTAAGCTTTTTTCCGTCTCTAAAAGGCGAAAATTACCTTTTCGCCCTTAATTTAGTCAATCAAAATCCCACTTTTTCTTAAAAACCCAGCGTTTTAGCCCCTTAATTTAGGGGCTTTACAGCCTTTGCCGTTCTTAAGAGTGAGTTTGGGTATGGTGGCCCGTAGAAGCACTTGTCATGCCCCCTGGAAGCAAAGAGGCAGAGTCCTGCTCTTCTTCCTCTACACGCAGTTTCCAGCGTTTGTAGGCTGGTACACCCGTTCCTGCAGGGATCAAGCGGCCCATCAAGATGTTCTCTTTAAGACCTCTTAAATCGTCAACCTGTGATCTGATGGCAGCCTCAGTAAGGACCTTTGTAGTCTCTTGGAAAGACGCCGCAGACAGCCAGCTCTCGGTACTGAGTGACACTTTGGTGATCCCTAATAATAGGGCATCCGCCGTTGCAGGCTCTTGTCCCGCAGCCACAAGCTCTTCATTTCTTCTTTCAAAGAGGTACTTCTCTACCACTTCGCCTTTTAAGAATTCAGAGTCACCTGAAGATGTAATTTCAACCTTACGAAGCATCTGTCTTACAATCACTTCGATGTGCTTATCGTTAATACCCACACCTTGTAATCTGTAAACCTCTTGAATTTCATTCACTAAGTAAGCTGAAAGTTCCTTATCACCCAACACCTTTAAGATATCATGCGGATCAGTAGGTCCATCCATAAGAGCTTCACCCGCTTTTACAAATTCACCTTCACGAACAGCAATATGTTTACCTTTTGGAATTAAGTATTCTTTAGGTTCACCAATCTCTGGAGTCACAACCACACGTTGTTTACCCTTAACGTCTTTACCGAAGGACACATAACCATCCACTTCAGTAATGATCGCAGCTTCTTTAGGAGTACGTGCTTCGAAAAGTTCAGCCACACGAGGAAGACCCCCAGTGATGTCTCTGGTTTTCGATGTCTCTCTATGGATTTTTGCAATCACATCACCAGCTTGAACTGTGTCGCCGTCATTCACAAGAAGTTGAGCGCCCACAGGAATCACATAACGAGCCTCAATGTCTCTGTTAGGCAATATAATATGGTTACCTGCTTCATCTACGATAAATACTGTAGGCTTCACATCAGAAGATTTACTTTCAGAAATCACTTTAGTTGTAAAACCTGTTACAGAATCCAGTTGTTCAGTCAGAGTAACACCTTCTTCGATACCTTCAAAAGTGATCTGTCCAGATACCTCTGCCACGATAGGGTTAGAGTATGGATCCCATTCACACAAGATGTCATCTTTCTTAACAAGATCACCATCTTTTACATTGATCACAGCACCGTAAACCACACTTAAACGATCACGCTCACGACCTGTTTCATCAGAAAGCACGATGTATCCGTTACGGTTCATCGCCGTCAATTTACCGCTCTTGTTAGAAACAGTGATTACACCTTCTAACTTCACAGTACCGTCTAGACGAGCAATATGCACACTTTGCTCTACGGCACGAGAAGCAGTACCACCCAAGTGGAATGTTCTCATGGTCAACTGTGTACCTGGCTCACCGATAGACTGTGCTGCGATAATACCTACAGTTTCACCAAGGTTCACCGTAGTACCTCTAGAGAGGTCACGACCATAACACTTCACACAGATTCCACGCTCAGTACGGCAAGTCAGTGCAGAGCGAATCATCACTCTTTCCACGTTGGCAGAATCAATTCTTTCAACAGCTTCTTCCACAATCTCTTCCCCAGCAGCTACGATCACTTCGTTGCTGTAAGGATCAATAATGTCTTCAAGTGCAGTTCTACCTAAAATTCTATCACCTAGTGGCTGAATCACTTCACCACCTTCGATCAATGGACGCACTTCCACACCGTCTTCTGTTCCGCAGTCGTGCTCAACAACTACAACGTCTTGAGCCACGTCAACTAAACGACGAGTTAAATATCCGGAGTTCGCAGTTTTAAGTGCTGTATCGGCAAGACCTTTACGAGCACCGTGGGTAGATGTAAAGTACTGTAACACTGACAAACCTTCACGGAAGTTCGCTACAATTGGAGTTTCAATAATTTCACCTGAAGGTTTCGCCATCAGACCACGCATACCCGCAAGCTGACGAATCTGTTGAGTCGAACCTCTGGCACCAGAGTCCGCCATAATATAAATTGAGTTAAAGCTATCGCCCTCAATTTCTTTACCCTCAACAACGAACTTTTGTTTTTCAAGACGTTTGATCATCTCTTTGGACAACTTATCAGAAGTTTGAGCCCAGATGTCCACCACTTTGTTGTATCTTTCACCATCGGTGATTAGACCTTCATCGTACTGGTGTTCAATCTCTGCCACTTCATTTTCAGCAGCTGCAATAAGATCCTTTTTAGTTTCAGGAATAATCATATCATCCAGACAGATTGAAATTCCTGCTCGAGTTGAATATTTAAAACCTAATTGCATGATCTTATCTGCAAGAATCGCCGTAGCTTTACCGCCTGCAAGACGGAACGCTTTATCAATGGTTTCTGCTAATTGTTTTTTACCCAATGTTCTGTTGATCACTTCAAAAGGAACTTCAAGCGGTAAAATATCAGAGAAGATCGCTCTTCCTACAGAAGTTTCGCGCACTTTACCTTGGATTCTGACCTTACATGCAGATTGTAATTCAATGTGACCAGCTTCGTAAGCGTAAATCGCCTCAGCCACACTTCCGAACACTTTACCTGTACCTTTGGCTCCAGGACGCACACGAGTCATCCAGTAACAGCCCAGTACGATATCTTGAGATGGGTTGATGATCGGCTTACCGTTTGCTGGTGACAAGATGTTATTGGTAGACATCATAAGTACACGAGCTTCAACTTGTGCCTCTAAAGATAGAGGAACGTGAACGGCCATTTGGTCACCGTCAAAGTCTGCGTTAAACGCCGTACACACTAAGGGGTGAAGCTGAATCGCTTTTCCTTCATGAAGTACAGGTTCAAAGGCTTGAATACCAAGTCTATGAAGAGTCGGTGCACGGTTAAGCATCACAGGATGTTCTTTCACACACTCTGATAAGATGTCCCAGACTTCTACTGTTTCTTCTTCAACTAATTTTTTAGCTTGTTTGATTGTAGTTGCAAAACCACGCTCTTCTAATTTGTTATAAATAAATGGTTTAAATAATTCCAAAGCCATTTTCTTCGGAAGACCACATTGGTGAAGCTTTAAGTAAGGACCTACAACGATCACAGAACGACCAGAGTAGTCCACACGCTTACCAAGTAAGTTTTGACGGAAACGACCTTGTTTACCTTTAAGCATATCACTTAAAGATCTTAATGGACGCTTGTTAGGACCAGTGAAGGTCTTTCCACGACGACCGTTATCAAGTAATGCGTCTACAGCTTCCTGTAACATTCTTTTTTCGTTACGAATGATGATATCTGGAGCGTTAAGCTCTTTTAATCTCTTCAAACGGTTGTTTCTGTTGATCACACGACGGTAAAGGTCGTTAAGATCAGACGTAGCAAAACGTCCACCCTCTAGAGGAACTAGAGGTCTTAGATCTGGCGGGATCACAGGAAGGTCTTGTAACATCATCCACTCAGGTTTGTTTGTAGACTGTTTAAAAGCCTCAACCACTTTAAGTCTTTTAGTTAATTTTTTAATGTTGGCTTCAGACTTTGTTTCTTTTAAATCAATGCGCAGTTTACGAGATAAATAATCGCAATCGACCTTTTTCAACATATCTAAAATCGCTTCACCACCAACGGCTGCTTTAAAGTTAGGACCAAAGTCATTTAAAGCATTTTGGTAAGCCTCTTCACCTAACACGGCACCCTCTTCAAGAGTGGTCTCCATAGGGTCAGTGACGATGTAGGCTTCGCAGTAAAGCACTCTTTCTACGTCTTTTAAAGATAGACCTAATAAGTTTCCAATACGGCTTGGAAGTGATCTTAAAAACCAAATATGAGCCACTGGACTTGCCAGCTCAATGTGTCCCATTCTTTCACGACGCACTTTACTTTGTGTCACTTCAACGCCACACTTTTCGCAAACTACACCACGATACTTCATTCTTTTGTACTTACCGCATAAGCACTCATAATCTTTAATAGGACCAAAAATCTTCGCACAGAAAAGACCATCTCTTTCTGGCTTAAAGGTTCTATAGTTGATCGTTTCTGGCTTCTTCACTTCCCCAAAAGACCACTCACGGATCATTTCAGGTGAAGCTAAAGAGATACGTACAGATTCAAACGCTAGCGGATCTTTGGGTTTATCGAAAAAATTCAATAAGTCTTTCAAAGTTTACTCCTAATTTAAAATTTTAAAATTCCTTCTAAATTTTAAGGTCAAAACTCTCTTTCAACCTTATGGTCTTAAAGACACCTGCCTTTAAGACCCCATTTAACATCACCGCTTATTGTAATTCCGCTTGCGGTTTATAAGCATTATCGCTGTCTTCGCTTAAGTAGCCTGACTCTTGCATTTCAATGTTTAAAGCCAAACTTTGTAGTTCTTTAATAAGAACGTTAAACGATTCTGGTAAGCCTGGTTCTAGAACAAACTCACCTTTAACAATGCTTTCGTACATACGAGTTCTACCTGCAACGTCATCGGACTTCACAGTTAAGAACTCTTGCAGTGCATACGCAGCACCATAAGCTTCGATGGCCCAAACTTCCATCTCCCCTAGTCTTTGACCACCGAACTGAGCTTTACCACCCAACGGCTGTTGTGAAACTAGTGAATAAGGACCAATCGAACGAGCATGAATCTTTTCTTCCACTAAATGGTGAAGTTTAAGCATGTACATCGTACCCACTGTAACAGGGTTTTCAAATGCTTCACCTGTTCTACCATCGAACAGAATAGACTGACCTGTATCTGGAACACCCGCTCTTCTTAGAAGTTCTTTGACTTCTTCTTCACGAGCACCGTCAAACACTGGAGTCGCCACATGGATACCGTCTTTTACAGCCGTCAACATTTTCTTTAATGAGCCTTCATCAGCAACTTTGATCACTTCAGAAGTTTCTGAATCACCGTAAGCAAATTGTAACTTTTCACGAGCCACTTCTGCATTGAAGTTCTCAAGAACTTCACCGATCTGTTTACCTAAGGATCTTGCAGCCCAACCTAAATGAATCTCTAGAATCTGACCGATGTTCATACGAGATGGTACACCCAGTGGGTTTAAAACCATGTCAACAGGAGTTCCATCAGCTAGGTATGGCATATCTTCTACTGGCACAACTTTAGAGATCACACCTTTGTTACCGTGACGTCCAGCGAACTTGTCTCCGACTTGCAGTTTACGTTTAATCGCAATGTAAACTTTAACCATCTTGATCACACCAGGAGGAAGCTCGTCACCTTTAAATAGACGATCTTTTTTATCTTCATAAACCATCTTGATCGCATCAAGTTGGTTTCTGGCAGAATCTACAATGCGTACAGTCTGTTGCTCAACCTCGGCTTCAAGAGGGATATAGCTTAATAATTCAAATGGGATACTTTCTAAGTCCGCATCTGTGATCACTTCGCCTTTTTCTAATAATTTTTTAGAACCGTCTTCGTTTAATAGTTCACCAGTTGTCTTTTGACCGACAACAATGGCTTTAAGCTTATCTAAAGCCGAGTTTTTGATGACGTTTTGCTCAATCGCAAAGTCTTTCTCAAGTTTCTTTTTCTTGTCCTCAAGAATAGTCATCAATCTTTCGTCTTTATCATTCGGCTCACGTGAGTAAACTTGGGCATCAATCACTGTGCCTGTTACACCAGAAGGGACACGCAAAGACGTATCACGCACATCTCCTGCTTTTTCACCGAAGATGGCTCTTAAAAGTTTTTCTTCAGGAGAAAGTTGAGTTTCACCTTTTGGAGTCACTTTACCCACTAAGATATCACCAGGACCTACTTCAGCACCGATGCGAATCACACCACTGCTGTCTAGATCTTTTAGAGCTTCTTCACCCACGTTAGCGATATCACGAGTCAGTTCTTCGCGGCCCAGTTTCGTGTCTCTGGCCACACACTCAAACTCTTCAATGTGGATAGATGTATAAACATCATCATGAAGAAGTCTTTCAGAAATTAAAATAGAGTCCTCAAAGTTGTAACCCATCCAAGGCGTGAAAGCGACTAGGATATTTTGTCCTAAAGCCAGTTCACCTAACTCTGTAGATGGACCGTCAGCAATCACGTCCCCTTTTCTAACCGCATCACCTACAAAAACGATAGGCTTTTGGTTAAAACATGTGTTTTGGTTTGTTCTTTGGTATTTTGTTAAATTGTAAATATCAATGTTTGCACCTAACTCGCCACCTTTTGCAAAACGACGAACCACGATACGAGACGCATCCACTTCTTCCACAACGCCATCGTTAAGAGCCACAACACTGGTTCCAGAGTCACGAGCCACTAAACGCTCAACACCAGTTCCTACAAGAGGAGCACGAGAGCGCATTAAAGGCACAGCTTGACGTTGCATGTTTGATCCCATCAAGGCTCTGTTCGCATCGTCATGCTCTAGGAATGGAATCAAGGAGGCTGCAATAGACACCAACTGACTTGGCGAAACGTCCATTAAACTGACTGTGTTTTTGTCTACGATTTCGTATTCCCCATCACGACGAATATTTACTTTTTCAGTCGAAATTTCATCAATACCTTCTTGGTCACGAGAAACTTGAGCAATACGATGTCCAGCTTCTTCTAGTGCAGAAGTGTATTTGATCTCTTTAGAAATTCTACCGTCATTTACATCTCTGTAAGGAGTTTCAATAAAACCATATTTGTTAATACGGGCATAAGTCGCAAGTGAAGCAATCAAACCAATGTTTGGACCTTCTGGAGTTTCAATCGGACAAATACGACCATAGTGAGTCGGATGCACGTCACGAACTTCAAATCCAGCACGGTCACGAGTCAAACCACCTGGTCCAAGAGCCGAAAGTCGTCTTTTGTGAGTGATCTCAGATAGCGGGTTTGTCTGGTCCATAAATTGAGACAACTGACTGGAACCAAAGAACTCTTTCACTACAGCAGAAACTGGTTTTGCATTCACTAAATCATGAGGCATCATGGTTTCGATATCCTGTAAGCTCATACGCTCACGAATCGCTCTTTCCATTCTAACCAAACCAATTCTGTATTGGTTTTCTAGCAATTCACCCACAGAGCGCACACGACGGTTACCCAAGTGGTCAATATCATCCACAACGCCATGACCGTTTTTAAGATCAATCAGTGTTTTTACTGTATTCATGATATCGTTTTTAGTTAATGTTCTGTGTTCAACAGGTGTTTCTTCAAACGAAGTGTTGAACTTATGGTTGATCTTTAAACGACCCACTTCACTAAGGTCATAAGTTTCAGGGTTAAAGAACAATCTCTCAAAAAAGTGAGCCGCAGCATCTAGTGCTGGTGGTTCACCAGGACGAAGTCTTTTGTAAATCTCCATCACAGCTTCTTCAGGAGAGGTTACTTTATCTACTAGTAGAGTGTTTCTTAAATAAGTACCTACAGATAAGCCATCAAAAAAGATCAATGACAATTCAGAGATCCCTGCATTTGAAGCGATTTCTAAAAGCTCGGCTGAAACTTCAGAGTTCACATCAGCTAGAATTTCTCCAGTACTCATGTCAATAAGTGGTTTAGCTAAAACTTTTCCACCTAAATCTTCAGGAGCCACTTCGATTCTTTCAAGTCCTGCTTCTTTTACTTTTTTGATCACGGCACGAGTGATACGACGACCTGCTTTTACAAAAACTTCGCCTGTCTTAGTATCAGTAATATCAGACAAGGCCTTTTGACCTGCCATCTTTTCGATATTGATATAACGGTAGTACTTTCCTTTTTCATAAACTACTTTATCAACATCATAGAAGTAGTTCAGAAGTTCTTCTTCACCATAACCAAGGGCTTTAAGAAGAATAGTCACAGGGAATTTTCTGCGACGGTCAATTCTGCAATAAATAAGGTCTTTTTGATCAAACTCAAAATCCAACCAAGAACCACGGTAAGGAATCACGCGCGCAGAGTAAATGTATTTACCTGTTGCGCTGGCTTTACCACCATCGTGATCAAAGAAGACACCTGGACTTCTATGCAGCTGACTCACAACCACTCTTTCTGTACCATTGATGATAAAAGAACCATTGGCAGTCATAAGTGGGATTTCACCCAAGTAAACTTCTTGTTCTTTCACATCACGGATGTTTCTGGCTTCTGTCTCTTCATCAACATCAAAGACAATCAGTCTTAATGTGACTTTCACTGGGGACGCAAAAGTCATCCCTCTTTGACGACACTCATCTACATCGTACTTAGGTGGTTCAAGAGTATAACTCACGAACTCAAGGCTCGACGTGTTGTTGAAGTCTGAAATTGGAAATACAGACTTAAAAACACCATTCAACCCATCACTTCCTCTACGATCTGGATCAGAGTCCTTCTGTAGAAAGTCCTCATAAGACTTCTTTTGCAGTTGAATTAGGTTGGGGATCTCAATGACCACTTGGTTTTTAGCAAACGTACGTCTTAGACGTATATTGGATGCTGTTATTGGTTTAATTGCCATCTTTGATTAGCTCCTAATATGTTCTTGTTTTTATTTAAATTTTAAAATTTTGGTGATTGCGACTCTATTTTTACCGAACTTAGATTTTTAACTTCTATTTTTGTAATAAAAAATACAATCTCAAACACGCGAAAAGGCCCCTTCACAAAAAGAGGCCTTTCAAACGAAGTAAAACGAATTACTTAAGTTCTACTTTAGCACCAGCTTTTTCTAATGCTTCTTTAACTTTAGCAGCTTCATCTTTAGTTACGCCTTCTTTAACTGGTTTTGGCGCACCTTCAACTAGGTCTTTAGCTTCTTTTAAGCCTAAACCAGTGATAGCACGAACTTCTTTAATCACGTTAATTTTGTTCGCACCAGCATCAGCTAGGATCACGTCAAATTCAGTTTTCTCTTCAGCAGCAGCCGCAGGAGCTCCGCCAACTGCAGCTACAGCTACAGGAGCAGCAGCACTTACGCCCCATTTTTCTTCAAGAGTTGAAATCAACTCAGCTAGTTCGATTACAGGAAGGTTAGATAAAAACTCTACTACTTCTTCTTTATTCATTGCCATTTGGAAATCTCCTTTAATTTAAAATTTATTTTTACAGTTTTAATATTTCTTGCAAGAGGGCTTGTTAGCCTTCTTTTTGATTTTTGTAAGCATTTAATACATTCACTAAGCCGCCAGGAACTGCGTTAAGCACACGCACGAACTTGGATGCAGGCGCTTGTAAAGTGCCAAGTAGTTTTGCGCGAAGTTCGTCTTTTCCAGGCAAAGTTGCTAAGAACTTCATCTTATTCTGGTCAAGAACAGATCCTGACATGACACCAGACTTGAATTTGAAATTCTCAAATTCTTCGATGCACGCAGAGATCGTTTTCGCAGCGCCACTGGCTTCCTCATAAGCAAACACAAACGCATTTGTACCTACAAGCTTGTCATCTAATGCTTCTTTTTCAGCAGGATAATCACTCAGTGCGCGTTTAGCTAAAGTGTTTCTTACCACTTTAAGCTCAGCACCCACAGTACTTAGTTTTTTTCTAAGTGTAGTGACTTGCTCCACATCCATTCCTTTGTAATCTACAAGGAAAGATGCTTTTGCTTTTCCAAAGCTATCAGAGATGCCTTTTATTAAATCTGCTTTCTGCTCTTTGTTTAACAAGTTGCTACCTCCTTTCTCAGGTTTACAGGGTCTTTATGGCGGAGGAACCATTCCTCGGTAGGAAATTAAGCTTTTGTCTTACGACGCCAGCACCTACTTTCTTCGGCCTCAAGACCCTTAAAAAATTATTTTAAATACTCAACCGTATCTACTTTTACTCCAGGACCCATAGTTGATGCGACACTAATACCTTTAAAGTAAACGCCTTTACTAGAAGACGGTTTAGCTTTTTGTAAAGCACCAATTAAGGACTTAAAGTTATCAAGTAATTTATCTTTGCCCATGGATTTACGACCGATAGACGCATGAACTGTTCCTGCTTTGTCCACTCTGAAATCCAGTTTACCCTTCTTTTCAGACTCAACCGCAGCACCTACGTTCATAGTGACTGTTCCTACTTTAGGGTTAGGCATTAAACCACGAGGACCTAAAACCTTTGCCACTTTCGCTACAGTCGCCATCATATCAGGAGTCGCAAGAGCTTTATCGAAGTCTAACCAACCACCTTGGATTTTTTCTACTAGGTCGTCAGCGCCAACAAAGTCTGCTCCAGCAGCTTTGGCTTCTTCTTCTTTTGGACCTTTAGCAAACACAATCACGCGAACTGTTTTGCCAAGACCATGAGGAAGAGCAACAGCACCACGAACCTGTTGGTCAGATTGTTTTGGATCTACACCCAAACGAACTGCAACTTCAATAGACTCATCAAATTTTGCAGTGGCTGTGTCTACAGCTAAAGCCACAGCTTCATCAGAAGTGTATTTTTTTGTTCTATCAACTTTTGCAAATGAACTTTTTAGTCTTTTACCTAATTTTGCCATCTCACACTTCTCCTTACTCAACCACTTCTACGCCCATGCTATTCGCAGTACCTTTGACTTGCGAAATCGCGGACTCCAAAGAGATTCCATTTAGATCAGGAAGTTTAGTCTTCGCGATCTCTGTCACTTGGGCCATAGTTACTTTGCCAACTTTATCGCTTTGTGGAGTCTTAGACCCACTCTTCAATTTTGCGGCTTGTTTTAATAACACAGACACAGGCGGTGACTTTGTGATGAAGGTGAACGAGCGATCTGAATACACAGTAATAACTACTGGTATAATGGTGTCTCCCATTTGTTGGGTTTTTGCATTGAACTGTTTGCAAAAATCCATAATGTTTACACCTTGTTGCCCGAGCGCCGGTCCCACGGGTGGCGAAGGATTCGCCTTACCTGCCGGTATCTGTAACTTGATCATTCCAGCTACTTTTTTTGCCATTTCCCACTCCTAGCATTCACCTGAAGAATTTCAGGCGAAAAGGTTTAATTTTTCATTTGAGCAATGTTCTTCATCTGTCAAAAAGCACCCATTGTCAAAGGACAAATGAAAAAAAATCATAAGATTTCTCATAGATTTTAAGAGCTTAGGCGAGGAGAGAACCTTTAAACTCTAAGCCCTGAGCCAGATCCCTATTCTGAGCCCTGAGATCAGGAGCTCTTGAGCTCAGAACAGGAATCAGATATCTGGGGCTCAGAATTAAGTTCAGGTGAGGGAGGAAAGGAGTCCGTTTGTTCGAGGTTCTGAGTTTTGTTAAAGAACCCCGATTGGGTTTGCTTTTAGACTTTCACTCGAAATATTATGTTACTTTTTCTTTGGAATATAAAAAAACCCAAGGATTCTTGGGTTTTAACGCCAACCGTCATTGTGTCGGCTAGTTCTTTTCGACTTGGATAAAATCAAGCTCAACAGGTGTAGGACGGCCAAAGATACTCACTGACACTTTCACTTTACCCTTCTCTTCGTTGATCTCTTCTACCGTTCCATTGAAGTTATTAAATGGCCCATCGACCACAGTGACCGTCTCACCCACAGCAAAGTTGGCCTTGGGCTTGGACTTCACCGCCCCTTCTTCCATTTGCTGTGTCACACGACGAACTTGCTCTTCAGGCACTTCAGGTGGCTTCATTTTATTGCTAGAGCTGCCCACAAAACCTGTGACCTTGGAAGCTCCACGCACAACGTGCCATGTTTCATCACTCATCACCATTTGAACAAAGATATATCCAGGGAAAAACTTTTTAGCTCTCGTCTTTTTCTCGCCCTTAACTAGTTCTACAACATTTTCTGTAGGAATAAGAATCTCACCAAAGGCGTCTTCCATTTTATAAGAACGCACACGCTCTTCAATAGCTGTTTTGGCAATGCCCTCACAACTTGTCTGAACGTTTACAATATACCATTTTTTTTCCATTCTACACCTAACTGGCTTATAAGCCTAAAATCGTACGAATCACTTCGTTTGATGCCCAATCCAAGGTAAAAAGCACTACACTTGAAATTAGGATCATAATGACCACCACAATGGTGGAACCCTGTACATCTTTTGCTGAGGGCCAAACCACTTTTGAGGTCTCAACCACCACTTCCTGTCCAAAAGCTCTTCTTTTTGCATTAAATTGTAGCAATATAAAAGTCAAAACACCTAACGCCATCGGTAGGATGGTTTGAAGAATTTCCACACCTGCAATTCTGTAAGCCTTCAACTGAGCTAGCCAAGGAAAAGCACCTGCTGCCGTCTCTAATAGAACCCCAGAAACCCACCAAATCAAAAATGCAGCAGCAACAAAACTAAATGTTACCGTTTTATTTATTGTTCCTTTATCCATCCGTTCCTCTTTCTCTAAATCTTGCCGTTCAATTCACAGCACCTTTTAGATTGATTCTCTTCATCATCCTTAATGAAGCTCAATTTTAAATTGGCAGGGTAGGAGGGATTCGAACCCCCAACCTATTGATTTGGAGTCAACCGCTCTACCAATTAGAGCTACTACCCTATCCACGAACTAAAACCGTTACAACTGTGATAACGAATATTCAGCTCTTTAAAAATCAACTTCATGTTTTATATCTAAAACCAAATCCGAGTCTACATTTTAAATATAAATATATCAAAAACTAAAATGCCAAAGAGATTTAAAATTCCCTTTGGCACTCAAACAAGAAAGGCCTTTAAAAGGCCCTTCTATATTTTAGGATTACTCTACGATTTCAGTGACAACACCCGCACCCACTGTACGGCCACCTTCACGAATCGCAAAACGTAATTCTTTTTCCATTGCGATAGGTCCGATAAGCTCAGCAGTCATTTCAACGCGGTCACCAGGCATAACCATTTCAGTACCAGCATTAAGAGTTACAACACCTGTAACGTCTGTAGTTCTGAAGTAGAATTGTGGTCTGTAACCGTTGAAGAATGGAGTATGACGTCCGCCTTCTTCTTTAGTTAAGATATAAGCTTCACATTTGAATTTTTTGTGAGGCTTAATAGAACCTGGAACAGCCAAAACTTGTCCTCTTTCAACGTCTTCTTTCTTAGTACCACGTAGTAAACAACCACAGTTGTCACCCGCTTGACCTTGATCAAGAAGTTTACGGAACATTTCAATACCAGTAACAGTAGTTTTTGTAGTAGGTCTTAAACCGATGATTTCGATTTCATCACCCACTTTTACGATACCACGCTCAACTCTACCAGTTACAACAGTACCACGACCAGAGATTGAGAATACGTCCTCGATAGGCATCAAGAATGGCTTATCAACATCACGTTGTGGAGCTGGAATATAACGGTCAACTTCTTCCATAAGCTTCATGATAGCTTGAGTTCCGATTTCAGACTCATCACCTTCAAGAGCTTTAAGAGCAGATCCTCTTACGATTGGAATTTCGTCGCCAGGGAATTCGTATTTAGAAAGTAGTTCACGAATCTCAAGTTCAACTAGGTCTAACAACTCAGCGTCATCAACTTGGTCTACTTTGTTCATGAATACAACCATCGCAGGAACACCTACTTGACGAGCAAGAAGAATGTGTTCACGAGTTTGTGGCATAGGACCGTCAGCAGCGTTCACTACTAAAATCGCTCCGTCCATTTGTGCCGCACCTGTGATCATGTTTTTTACATAGTCAGCATGTCCTGGGCAGTCCACGTGTGCATAGTGACGGTTAGCTGTTTCATACTCAACGTGTGAAGTAGAAATAGTGATTCCACGCGCTTTCTCTTCAGGGGCTTTATCGATTTGATCGTAAGCCATTGCAACACCACCACTAGCTTTAGCTAAAGTCGTTGTGATCGCTGCAGTTAAAGTTGTTTTACCATGATCCACGTGACCGATTGTACCGATATTAACGTGGTCTTTGTTACGATTAAATTTCTCTTTAGACATTACGATGCCTCCCTAATTCTTTTGTTTGTTTAAATCGTTTCAGTTTTACTAAACTCTTTAAATTCTTAAATCAAATACAAATTTCAGCCTAAGGCCAAAAAAGCTCATCCATAATAATGGGACTTTCTGAAGATGCCACCTAAATTTATCTAAGTCACACTTCTTTTAGCCCCATCGGGCCCATGTGCCTTAGAGCGTCACAACCTCGTCCTCAGTGCTGCTTAAGGACTGTGCTACCCCATTCTTTGAACCCCAATCCCTATGTGATGGAGCCCATAGTGAGACTCGAACTCACGACCTCACCCTTACCAAGGGTGTGCTCTACCCCTGAGCCATATGGGCGAACAAGAATTGGAGCGGGAGACGGGTCTCGAACCCGCAACCCTCAGCTTGGAAGGCTGATACTCTACCAATTGAGCTACTCCCGCACGCGCCGCTTTTTAAATGGTGGAGAGAGTAGGATTTGAACCTACGTAGGCATAAGCCAACGGATTTACAGTCCGTCCCCTTTAACCCCTCGGGCATCTCTCCATGAAAAAAAATGGAGCTGGCTATGGGACTTGAACCCGCAACCTGCTGATTACAAATCAGCTGCTCTACCAATTGAGCTAAGCCAGCCCTGACTTTGAATTTGCAGAATTATCCGAAGAGACACCACAAACCCATTCTCACAGCGAAACCAAGTTTTATTTTTTTTGCTTTCCTTCGTCAACTAGAAAAAAAGATCTCTGGACGTGGGACAGCGTAATTGCAACCGAAGTCGAGACATTCAAACTCGCATGATCATTCACTTGTGGTATTTTTATAAGCACATCACAGGCTTTCAGAGTAGACTTTCGCAAACCTTTGCCTTCATTTCCAGCAACAATGATGACTTTTTCAGGAAAATCGACGTCGTAAATAGATTCAGAAGCCGCAGCATCTAATCCATAAACCCAATATCCATTTTCTTTTAGCTCCGATAACTTTTGATCTAAAGGGTGAACCACATCTACGGGAACGTGCTCGGCCCCTCCTGAGGCAATCTTACACACCATAGGAGTCAACTTTACGCTTCGATCTTGTGGGATCAAAATTCCATCGACGTTGAGTAACCAAGATGTTCGCAAAATATTACCTAAATTTGTAGGGTCCTCGACCTCATCTAAGGCTAAAAGTGTGGAGCGACTTTGGGCAAAGACCTTTTCCGACAGAACGGGCTCTGAGGCTTTCACCACAAGAGCTACACCCTGATGACCAGATCCTAACTCTTGAAAAAAATTTCTCTTCCGTTTTTCAGGTTTTACTTTTTGCGAGAGGGTTTGAATCCAAGGTAATTCCCTCAATTCTTTTTCTTTGGACTCATCAATATAAAAATTCAAGATGGCTTTGGGGCGCACTCTGACCACCTCTTGGCAAGAGTGCAGACCAATCACTATACGAGACGACTCCCCTTTTTGACTCATTTGATTAAACCGATCTCCCTTAATCTTTGCATTAAAAATTCTTCTGATAAAATGTCAGGGTACTTAGGCCCTGTCTCGCCTTTGCAGCTGTCAATACAGCTTAACACAGCCTCTGGATGAGGGTGCATAAAATATGGCATCGAATAACGACTTACGTTCTGTCCATCTTTAGGATTGACCACTCTGTGGGTGGTAGACGGAATCACATCATTAGTGATTCTTGCAAGCATGTCTCCCGCATCTACGATCAGATTGTTACGATCCGTTTCTACAGCTAGCCATCTACCTTGACGATCTAAAAGCTCAAGCCCCGAAGTGGAGGCACTGACTAAAATTGTAATCAGGTTAATGTCTTCATGCGCTGCTGCTCTCACACAATTTGGATCTGTACCTTCTGCAATAGGCGGATAGTGCAGTAATCTTAAAATAGAATTTCCATCTTGAGTGAGCTTGGCAAAATAATCCGTGTCCAGCCCAAGCGGTCCCGTAAGAGCCTCAAGCATGATACGTCCTACATCATCTAACTTGTCGTAAAACTCTGTAAATACCGCTTCAAACTCTGACACCTCTTGAGGCCAAATGTTGGCAGGATAAGTTGCGGATAAAGGATGTTCCATTTTTAAAGGACGCCCTACATGCCAAAACTCTTTCAGATCAGGAGCAGGGCTGTCTTTAGCGTGTTCGGTTCCAAAAGGAGTGTAACCACGCACTCCACCGCCGCCACCATAAACGTATTGTTTTTTTGTGGTCTCATCTAAGTCAAAAAACTTTTGGCTTAGATCATAGGCCTTGTCGAGTAATGACACTTCAATAGGATGATCTTTTAAAATGATAAATCCGCTGTCTTTTAAACCGTAAAATAAATCTTCGATGAACTTTTGTTTTGTGGTGCTGTCCCCAGAAATATAATCTTTTAGGCTCAACTCCAGAACATCGGCTTTAGCACTCGCACCTATCGACTTTGACTTTGATACTTCGGTTTGCATATCCATAACTTCTTCCCCCATGTCCTTATTTTCATACGACACTGTCTAAATAAAGAGCAACCAGAAACCCAAACGCAATGCTCTAAACTGGTTTTTAACTGCTTTTTAGCGCAAGAGATCCAAATATTTTTGCAACTTCGCTTTAGGATAAGCCTCATTGATCACGGAACGTCCGACCACTAGGGCGTCAGCTCCAAGCTCAAGGGCCTTTTGCGGTTCTAAAACTCGGGCTTGATCGTCGGTGGAGTCTTCTTTAAGTCTGATTCCAGGTACAACCGTAAAAAAATCGGGGTGTACATATTTGACCTTAGACACTTCATGCCCTGCGCACACCACACCTGTTAAGCCACTTTCTGCGACAAGATCCGTCAATGTCAAAACAGCATCATCTAAGCTGGTTCCCGTAAATCCTGGAATAGGATTTTGAGTGCCATCAAAAGATGTCAAAACTGTCACACCTAAGACTTTAAAAAACTGTGACGTGTTTATCTGTTGCTCTAGCTTTGCGACTTGTTCCATGGCTTTGAGCCCACTTCCAGCATGAATTGTGACATAACTGATCCCCTTATCCGCACAGGCGCGCAAGGATTCCACCATGGTATTTGGGATGTCATAAAATTTAGGATCATAAAAAATAGGCCCGTAGTCTGCTAATTTTTGCCATTCTAAAGGAGTGGCTTTTAAGCTTAAGCGCGGTCCGACCTTAAAGCCTCCAGCTAAAGGGCTTAACTCTTGCGCCAGCTCTAGGGCTTTGCCCCACTCGTTCACATCCAATGCGATAAAAATTGGATTTTTCATCATATCTTCTTTTCCCTTTAACCGCGCTTTTTACTTTTACTTTTACTTTTACTTTTACTTTTACTTTTACTTTTACTTTTACTTTTACTTTTACTTTTACTTTTACTTTTACTTTTACTTTTACTTTTACTTTTACTTTTACTAAATGTAGCTGCGATCTTTGGCTTTGTGCAAATCTTAATTTGTTTTTATTTGCAGTTTTCCCAGCTGGTTTTGATGGTTGCAGCTGCAGACGCCAAAGGTGCGGAACTCTTAGCTTGTGTGCTGCGCACCACTACTTCCACCTCACCTTGATCAAAGCCACGTTTTCCAATCACCACTCTCACAGGAAGACCCATCAGATCGGCATCTTTAAACTTCACCCCAGGGCGTTCGTTGCGATCATCAACAAAGGCCGAAAGCCCCAAAGCACCCAGTTCACCTAAAAGCTTTTGAGTGTATTCCATCACATCAGCTTCCTTAGGGTCTAAAATGCAAAGGTGAAGATCATAGGGCGCAATGCTCTTGGGCCAAATGATCCCGTCTTTATCATGGGACTGCTCTATGGCGGCTTGCACGGTTCGGCCTACACCAATACCGTAGCAACCCATCTCTATGGGTTTAAGTTTACCTGATTCGTCTTGATAAGTGGCTTTCATGGCAGCACTGTACTTAGTCCCTAAATAAAAAATATGTCCAACTTCAATGCCGCGCACCTCGGTCAATGCGCCTTGACCATCAGGACTCGGGTCGCCTGCCTTAGCAAAAGCGATATCTACAAACTTAGCAATTTTAAAATCTACATCAGGTTTTAGGCCCTTTACATGGTACCCGTCTTTATTGGCACCCACGATGTAGCTTTTAAAGTCTTTAAGGTAGTGGTCAGCGAACACTTTGACATCCAAACCTTGTGGGCCACAACTTCCTGGACGCGCACCCGTTAAAGCTAGGACCTCTTCATCAGAAAGCATCACGGGCTCTTCTTTAAAACCAAACACATTTTTTAATTTAATGGGATTAAGTTCGTCGCAGCCTCTTAATAGGATGGCATAAGACTTGCCATCGGCCTTTAAAAATAAAGTCTTTACCAGATGTTCTTCTGGTATATCCATAAATTTCGACAGAGCTTCAATGGTACGAACATTAGGAGTGGCAAACTCTTCTATTGTGGCAAAAACAGGCACCCCTTCTGTGGCCTGATACACACGAGGGCAAATCTCACGATTGGCCGCAAAGTCAGAAGCCTCACTCACGAGTAACAGGTCCTCTCCTACTTGTGCTAAAACCTGAAACTCTTCAGTCAAAGACCCACCGATTGCACCAGCGTCGGCTTGCACGACACGGTACTCTAAGCCCAAACGATCAAAAATACGAATATAGGCCTTTCGTAAATTGGCGTAACTGGCCTTTGCTGTTTCCGAGTCCACATCAAAACTGTAAGCGTCTTTCATGATGAACTCTCGTCCTCGCATCAGACCAAAACGGGGGCGAATTTCATCACGGTACTTAGTTTGAATTTGATATAAACACTGAGGCAAGTCACGATAGCTAGAGATGTCATTACGAATATAATCCGTCACCGCTTCTTCGTGAGTCGCTCCAAGACAAAAATCATGATCATTACGGTTTTTAAATTTTAACAATTCAGGAATTCCTGCGCGGCCTGTCTCTTCCCACAAAGTTAAGGGCTGCACCATGGGCATTAAAATCTCTTGGCAGCCCGAAGCCTCTAACTCTTCGCGGATGATATTTTCAAATTTTCTGATAGCCCTTAAAGCTAAGGTACCATAAGTGTAAATCCCAGGAGCTAATTTTTTAATTAAACCTGCGCGAATAAGAAGCTGCTGACTAGGAATATCAGCATCCCCAGGAGCCTCTCTGAATGTTTTATGAAACCGACTTGACCACTTTATATGGTGCTGTTGCATCTTCACTCCGTATCCTCTGCCTTAATGTCAAAACGATCCTTAAGAAAAGACAGCTATTCTTAATTGACCTCTATGCCATAAGCTTTGATTTTACGATGCAAATAACTTCTTTCAAGTCCAATAGCTTCAGAGGTCTTGCTGATGTTGCCGTTGTTCTCTTCAATTTTAGCTAACAAAAATTCTTTTTCAAACTGGGCGCGCGCTTCACGGAAGGTTCCATAACTTTTATAAATGACCCCTGCCTCACCTTGAAGCTTTAATCCTGCATAGGTCAGGTCTTCCACTCCCACTTCAATATTTTGATCAAATAAAATATAGAGTCTTTCAATAAAGTTTTGCAGCTCACGCACGTTACCTGGCCAATCATACTTTTTAAGAGCTTCAATGGCTTCTGGGCGAAGAGTTTTGGCTTTCACCCCAGTTTTGCGACAAATCTCGTCTACAAAGTGGTCTACCAAAATAGGAATGTCCACCGCTCTTTCACGAAGAGGTTTGATCTCTAGAGGTACAACGTTTAAGCGATAATACAAGTCTTCACGGAATTGGCCAGACTTCACTTTACTTTCAATATCACTAGGTGCAGAAATTAAAACTCGCACGTCAGCATCATAAGCTTCTGTTCCCCCAAAACGGGTGGCTTTAAGACTCTTTAATGCTTCCATCAGCTTTTCTTGCACACCTAAAGTGAGGGACTCGGCATTTTCAATATAAAGCGTGCCCTTATGGGCGTATTCAAATACGCCCTTTTTATCTTCTTCTAAGCCTGGCTTGGAGCCCTTAGCGTAACCAAATAGTTCCCCTTCAAGTAAATCTTCGGGGATGGAGGTGCACTGAAAGTGAATAAATGGACCGCTGGCTCTTGAGCTTAGGTAATGAATGTTTTTGGCTACCGTTAATTTTCCAACGCCCTTTTCACCTTTTACTAGACCCCAGTTGTCAGCTCCAGAAATTTTGGTGACCATTTGTCGAATGCGACGGCTCTCTTCGCTGGTGCCCACCAAACGTAAGCTGGCTTGAATTTGTGACAATAAATTCTCTTTGTCTTTTCTTTCTTGTTCCAAATCTAAAATATTTCGTATCAGGATTCCGATGCGATCCATAGACAGGGGCTTTTCGACAAAATCATAAGCTCCCATCTTC
This sequence comes from Pseudobdellovibrionaceae bacterium, assembly GCA_023954155.1. Lineage (NCBI taxonomy): Bacteria > Pseudomonadati > Bdellovibrionota > Bdellovibrionia > Bdellovibrionales > Pseudobdellovibrionaceae > Pseudobdellovibrionaceae bacterium. The sequence goes on from JAMLIO010000007.1 coordinate 108,805, forward strand.
ACCGCACCCACGGCGGTTTCAATGGTTCCATGACCTGACATCATGATCACTTGGGCGGACTTGGGTTTGTTTTTGATCTCTTTAAGGACATCAATGCCGTCTTTCCCGCCTGGCATCCAAACATCTAACAACACAATATCGGGCATAAATTTATTATAAATACTTAAGGCTTCTGCGGCATCTTTAGCCACTTGCACCTGATAGCTTTCATCCGCCAATGAAGCCGACAGAACTTCACAGATTGCTGCTTCATCATCTACAACAAGAATCTTTACGTTTTCATTTTTCATTTCTTGTTCCTTTCTCCATCTTGTGGTTGTAGAGGAATTTCAAAAACAAACTCCGTCCATTCCCCACTTCGTTGAACATAAATGCGTCCAGAGTGCTCTTCAATCATCTTTTTCACAATGGACAAACCCAACCCCGTTCCTGTGGACTTCGTTGTATAGTTGGGCTCAAATACTTTTTTAACCATTTCCACAGGGATACCCACACCATTATCACTGATTGTGACTTGAACCAACTCGGAATCTTTTAAACTGCGCGTCTGCACTCTGATTCGAGGGTCAGAAGTCCCTTCCAAGGCGTCTACAGCATTATCTAGGAGGTTGATGATAATCCTTTTTAATTGGTCATGGTCAAAATAAAAGCTAGGTAGGCTCTCATCCACATCCAAATCAATGCTCAAGCCTTTGATTCTATGGCGATAAACCCAAAGATTTTCCCTGACCAGATCGTTGATAGAGCCCTTCTCTAAAGTCAATTGCGGCAGGCGAGCATGGTAGCTGAACTCATTCACTAGGTTTTTTACAATGTCCACCTGCTGGTTGATCATCTTAATGCTTTCCACAAAGGCAGGGTCAGTGATCTGTTCGGAAAATTTACGTTGTAAACGTTCTGCCGAGAGCTTGATGGGTGTTAATGGGTTTTTAATTTCATGGGCCACACGCGTAGCCACCTCTGTCCATGCCTCGGCTCTTTGAGCTTTAGCAATCAAAGAGATGTCATCCCCTGCCAAAACATAACCTCTGACAGTTCCATCATCGTGGTACAAACAAGACACCGTACACTTTAAACGAATAGATCGAGATGGAAATTCTAATTTTTCTTCTGCACTGACAAAACTTAAACCCTCATGCACCAGTCTCTCTTTAAGCCTTACAAACATATTATAAAGAATGGAGCTTAAAACTTCTGCTAACTTATGCCCCACTAAATCTTTAGTGCTAAAGCTTAATAGGTCTTCGGCTTTCTTGTTGATCAGAGTGACGACCTCATCCTTATCTACATAAATCACGGCTGTGCTGATATGTTCAATCACGGCCTTGATGTTATCGCTGGACTCTTCAAGTTGATGCAAAGTCTTTTGCAAACTTTGATTGGTGTCTTCAATTTCATGACGGCTCTTTTCAATGGTCTGAGCCATTTGATTAAAGTTAGACACCAAATGATCAATCTCATAACTTCCCGAATCGGCAATAGAAATAGTTCGGTAACGACCTTTGGCGATCTCTCTGGTGGCACGACTTAGGCTCTCTAAGGATTTTGACAATTGCCCTGCTAAGTATAAGCCAAACCATGTTCCACCTAAGAGAATCACCATGGTCATCAATACGAGTGTGATGAGGTAAATGCTCTTTAAGGGAAATTCAAACGGGGTCAGTTGTCTGTACTCGTCGCGGGCTTCGATGAGGTTGTTGATCTGCTCCACCAAAAAGAAAGGGATCAGTCTATTGACCACCACCACTTTTTGCTTTTCTGGAATGGAACGAATAGATCTTAAAAGACGTCCTTTTTGAGTTTCGTCTTCCCCTTCGTTTAAGTCCAAACTCACACTGAAATCACCATCTTCGCTGTAAAGGGCTTCTAATTCTTCCCAAGGAATGGGAGGAAGAACCACACTGGCCACATCAGCAGAAAAGGCATTGCTCTGGGCGATCCAACGTTGTTTTGTGGTAAAATCATAAACCTCTAAAAAGTCCACTTGAGCATTTTGCATCAATGACTCTAGATTTTTTTTAGTAGCAGCAGATAAAGGCACTTTGGTGGTCTTTTCAGCCACTTGGTTGGCTAAAAAATAACTCTCTTTTTTTAAGTTCTGATAATAAAGCTCCGTCACCTGTATGGAGTCATCTAGTATCCCCATCCCTTTAAGGGCAAACCATCTATCAAAACTGCTGTTAATATAAAAGATGGACACTAAAAACATCAAAAAGGTCGGCACAAATGCAAAAGTAAAAAAGGCCACCATCAGTTTTGAACGCAGAGACTTACCAAATAGGGGAATTTTACTTTCCGTATAAACTTTAACCAAATTTCTAAAGATCAAATAGATCAGGGCCAAGAAAATCAGTAGATTTAAATTTACTAAACCAAAGAAGAAGATCGCATAGTGAAACGGCAACTTCTCACTGATTGAAAACAACTGAAACTGAAACCATGTCAATCCCACAAAAAGTACGATCAGAGGAATCAGAGTGAATATCTCTCTTTTTCGTCTGGATACCTCTGCGACGGATTGGGCTTCGTTACTCAAGGTTACGCTCTTTGAGTTTGTTCAGGTTCATCACCGTGTCATACCCTGCTTTGGCCACATGGTAACCATTGTTGCCTTTACGACCCCAGATGCGATCATACATTTGTTCGTAATTATTGACCGTTAATACTCCAAACGCGACAGGCTTTTCCATTTCCAAGCTGACTTGCAAGCACCCCTCTTGGGCAGCCTTACAAACAAAGTCATAGTGATCCGTTTCTCCGCGAATCACCACACCCAAACAGATGGCATAGTCACATTTTTTTTCTTTTAAAAAAAACTTAGCTCCTAGACCTAACTCGAAGGCTCCAGGAACTTTAAGAACATGGATGTCTGTCACACCCACGCTGGCCAAAAATCTTTTAGCACCGTCTTCTAACTCTTGGGTGTATTGAGCATTGAACTCTGCGGTGACTATTCCTACTCTCATAACGTCACCTTCGTAGACTTGTCACTCGCGGCATTAAAAGAGGTGGCCCAATCTTGATCTACAATTTTAGAAAACGCCACGGTCTCTACGATTTCAATCCCATAAGCTTTGATCGTGCTAGGAGTATTATCAGAATCTGTGATGAGTCTCACTTGGGTTAAGCCTAAAGACTTCAGGATTTGCGCTCCCACACCATAGTTCTTAATATCCATAGGTAATTTTCTATCAATGTTTGACACTTGCTGTGTGAGATTGTGACCTTTTTGCAGATAAACAAGAACCCCAGGTCTTTCATCAGAAAAGAACTCCAAGCAAGCTTCGATCTTTTGTCGAGAACTGGATATGCCCCCGATCAACTCATCTAAAATATTTTGCGCTTGCACTCGCACATAGGTAGGTTCGCCCTTTTTAAGAGCGCCTTTGATGATGACCAAATGCTCTTGTCCTTCAAGCTCATCCTTAAAAACTTTCACGATCACATTGTCTTCGTTCATATCAAGGGTGGAATGATGGGTGGTCTCTTCGACAAAAGTTTCTGTTTGTAGGCGATATTCAATGAGGTCCACAATAGTTCCAACTTTTAAATCATGCTTCTTGGCAAACGCGCGAAGATCTTCCACACGGGCCATAGACCCATCGGGGTTGATGATCTCACAGATCACAGCTGCAGGATTGAGCCCCGCCATGCGTGCTAAATCCACACTTCCTTCTGTGTGACCCGCACGCTTAAGCACTCCCCCGTTTTGCGCCTTAATGGGAAAAATATGCCCTGGCACAGAGATGTCAGTGGCCATAGCATTAGGATGGGAGGCCACACGAATAGTGTGAGCACGGTCCGCAGGAGAAATTCCCGTAGACACTCCTTTTGAAGCTTCAATGCTTACAGTGAATGCCGTTTTGTTTTGCGATTTGTTTTTATCCAGAGGAATCATTTGATCTAACTTTAATTTTTCCACTTGTGCGGTGGTTAAGGCCAAACACACTAAACCTCTAGCTTCTGTGATCATAAAGTTCACAGCCTCAGGACTGATGAAGTCCGCAGCCATGACCAAGTCACCCTCATTCTCACGATCCTCATCATCAACCAGAATGACCATTTTGCCATTACGAATGTCTTCTATGAGCTCCTTAGGGTGATTCATATCTTCCTCTCACTTTTTAAATTTTGGGTTTGATGATAAATGGCTTTGGCCATCCAATCATACTCAATATTGATTTTATCTCCGACTTTAAAACTTTTCAGATTCGTCAGCTTTAGGGTTTCAGGAATCAATCCCACTTCGACTGTACGATCCTTAAACTCATTCACAGTCAGGCTGACACCACTTAAACCAATGCTTCCCTTCTTCCACACATAAGGCAAAGAACGGAGGCTCAGCTGAATGCCTAAGAGCCAGGTGGAATCATCTAAAGGCTCGGCCTTCACCACTTCGCCCAGTTCATCTACGTGGCCAGATAGAAAGTGACCATGCACTCGGTCTCCAAAACGTAAGGATCTTTCAAGGTTGACCTGCTGATGAGGTTGTAATTTTGAATCGCTGGCCCAACCTGTGACCGCAAGAGTCTCTTTGGCCACATCAAAGGACAGCCTGTCCGTATCAAAACTCACAACCGTTAAACACACCCCATTGGTGGCCACACTGTCACCCAGCTTGATGTCATCAAAAAATGCAGGACGACCTACAATCAAACGAAAGACAAACTCATCGGTTTGTTCAAAAGAAAGGATGGGTGAAGAGGACTCTACAATTCCAGAAAACATGTGTGGTTTTTATCTAAGAAATTACGCCATAAGTCAATAGAATCACCCCTAGCTTGAGCTTCTTACAGGCGTAAAAACCCTAATCATTTTAACCAGATAGTTTGCTTAATAGGAAAATAGGACGTTATAGGGCTTGTTTATAGCCCAGCCACTGGCAAGATCAATGTGCAGACTCCAGGAAAATAGGACGTTATAAGGCGTGTTTACAGCCCCAAAAGGACGAGACGGGTTCTGCCAATGAAAGAAAATGGCCTGTTTAGGGTTTTAATTTCGAGTGTTGGGATGGGCGCGCACGGCTATTTATAGCGGGCTTCGATTTTATCTTTGAGATTTTGAATGCGATCCGTGATCACCAAGTTTTGATCTTCGACCTCTTTAAGAATACCTAACTTGTGTTCCATATAACGCAGTCTTTGGATCAGTCCATCCACTTGCACATTGTCCTTATGGAATCTCACCACTGGCATAGAGCGAATGCCCATCTCATGTTCTAGGTCACGAATCACACTTTCTAAAACTTCATAATCAGTGATGCTAACATCGGACAAAGAGCTGATGTCTCTTTCTTTCTTTTCTCCAAGAGTAGGGTCCGTCACTTTGAAAAAATGAACTTGTTCCCCTTCAGCCTCTTCTGTCACTTCAGATAAAGGATCAGTCACTTTACTGTTTTGATTGTAAAAACGCAGTACCTTTACTTGTGGTCCTTTGTTTTTTGTTTCTTCTTGTTCTTTTTTTGGAGTTTGATATTGAAACCCTTGGCCTGCTTTATAGCTTTGCGCCATAGCTGTTGTGGCAAAAGTAAAAATAACAAAAACAAACACGCTTCTCATAAAGCTGTTATCGGTCACTTAACGACAAGTCCTTAGGCACCTAAGGACTTGTCAAAAAGAACTACACTTTTTTGGAAATTTCTAGGTGAATACCAAAATCTGTTGCTTTAATTGAGACACTATCGCCGTCCTCAATCTCGCCCGCCAAAAGCTTTTCAGCCATCTTATTTAAAATCTCGCGGTCAATTAACCTCTTCAAAGGTCTAGCCCCAAATTGTGGGTCATACCCTTTATGAGCCAAGTATTTTTTAGCGGTCTCATCAATAACAAAATCAATGTTTTTCTCTTTAAGACGCTTTAAAACTCTGTCGATTTGGATCGCAACGATCTTTTCGATCTCCACTTCTTTAAGAGGTTCAAACATCACCACAGAATCTAAACGATTTAAGAACTCAGGTCTAAAATGCTCTTTCATTCGTTGATCCAAACGTTTGGACTTTTCGTCCTCAGATAAACTGCCATCAGAAATAATATCTGATCCTAAGTTAGAAGTCATAATGATGATGGTGTTTTTAAAGTCCACCTCACGCCCCTGACCGTCGGTGAGGCGTCCATCATCTAAGACCTGTAGTAAAACGTTAAACACATCCGAATGCGCCTTTTCCATTTCATCAAAGAGCACCACGCTAAAAGGTTTACGTCGAACGCGTTCAGTAAGTTGCCCACCTTCTTCATAACCGACATACCCTGGAGGCGCTCCGATCAGTCTCGCTACAGAGTGTTTTTCCATATACTCACTCATATCAATGCGCACTACTTCTGAATCGGAATCAAACAAAACTTCTGCCAGAGCTTTTACAGTTTCTGTTTTCCCAACCCCTGTAGGTCCTAAAAACAAAAAACTACCTATGGGTCTATTAGGGTCGGCAATCTCTGCGCGAGATCTACGCACAGCGTGGGCAATTTCAGACAAGGCTTTTTCTTGTCCCACAACTCGTTGCTCTAACTGAGATTCAAGTTGTAAGTATTTGTCCAACTCTTTTTGGTTGAGCTTGGATACAGGAATTTTAGTCCATGCTGACACCACTTGGGCAATCTCTTGTGGGCCGATCTCTTCACGCAATAGGCCTTCACGATTGGCTTTGGCCTTTTCTTCGTACTCTTGTAATTGTTTTTGCAATTCAGGTACGCGGCCATATTTTAATCTGGCGGCCTCTTCTAAATTACCTTCTCGTTCTGACTTCAGAATTAAATTTTTAGCTTCATCAATTTCAGCTTTGATCTCTTGAGCTTTAAGTAAAGTTTCCTTTTCCTGAGTCCAGCGTATTTGTAAAGTCTCTTGCTCAGCTTGAACGGTTTTTAATCTGTCACTGAGTTCATTGATCTTTGCTTTTTCCACACCCTCTTGTTGTAAGGCTTTAAGCTCAACACTTAAGCGGGTTACGGTTCTGTTTAACTCATCAAGCTCCTTAGGCACACTGTGCACTTCGATGTTAAGTTGACTAGCGGCTTCATCAATCAAGTCAATGGCCTTATCAGGCAAAAATCTAGAGCTGATATATCTATCACTCAACTTGGCCGCAGCCACCAGTGCAGAGTCTTTGATCTTGATCCCGTGGTGAAGTTCATACTTCTCTTTAATTCCTCTTAAGATCGTGATGGTGTCTTCCACAGAAGGCTCTTCGATCAGTGTAGACTGGAATCTTCTTTCAAGAGCTTTATCCTTTTCAATGTACTTTCGGTATTCATCCAAAGTGGTGGCACCAATACATCTCAATTCCCCTCTGGCTAAAGCAGGTTTTAAAATCTGTCCTGCGTCCATGGCGCCTTCTGTTTTTCCTGCTCCCACCAGAGTGTGGATTTCATCTATAAATAAAATGATCTCTCCATGGCTGTCAGTGATAGCCTTTACTAGGGCCTTAAGTCTTTCTTCAAACTCACCTCGGTATTTGGCTCCTGCCAAAAGAGCGCCCATGTCTAGGCTCATTAGTTTTTTATTCTGTAAAATTTCTGGTACGTCCCCATTGACGATTCTTAAAGCCAAACCTTCAGCGATGGCTGTTTTACCCACACCAGGTTCACCAATAAGTACAGGGTTATTTTTAGTTCTACGTGCTAAGATCTGAATCACCCTTCTGATCTCTTCGTCTCTTCCGATCACAGGATCAAGCTTTCCCTCGTTTGCTAACTGAGTCAGATCCCGACAGTACTTTTCAAGCACTTGTAATTCGGCCTCGGGGTGATCTGATTGAATATTTTGATTGTTTCTTAAACTCATAATTCTTTCCTTTAAATCTTCAATTTTTTTAAATTTAACTTTTAACTCATCGTAAATAGGGTTTTGTTTCTTTTCATAGAACCCCAATAGAAAATGTTCCGTTGATAAAAACTCATCTTTAAGTTCTGTTCTCCATTTTTCTGAAGCCAAAATCACATTGACTGCCGCTTCTGAAAAACGCACTCGCTCAGGATTTGATGAAAGCACTGGGGCCTCGGCCACAAGCTTATTTAATTTTGTCTTGAGTCCCTCAATATCTATCCCGCTCTGGGCCAGAACCAAAAACCAAAGTGTCTCATTTTGCCCCATAAAGGCCCAAGCTAAGTGGCTGGGTAAAATCTCAGTGTTTCTTCTATGTGTTGCCGTTTGCACGGCCACATTAAAAGCCTCTTGAGTTTTGATAGTCAGTTTCTCTTGATTTAGCATATTTTAGGCTTCTCCTTATAAAGAAAAGGTGTATCCATTTGCAGAGCTGTCAAGCTTGGCGTATAAGGGCCTTATGTCTTCTCAGCCCCTTTCACGTAAAAGCCCAAAACCTCTACGTCCCAGCATCAAAAAGGACCGTATCCATCCTACGGATTTCAATACGTTAAACATTCCCTTTGCTTGCGAGGACTGCTCCCACTTCAATCCAGATCAGGGCACCTGCACTATTGGTTTTTGGACTAAAAACCATTTACGAGACGCACAGTTAAGGTCATACTTTATGTCAGGGGAAATTGCCGTTTGTCGCTTTATGGAAATTGACTGAATGGTAAACCCAGTGCTTTTGTCATTTTTAGTTTTCTGGGAATGCTGTTTATTTGGAGACCAATGATAAGTCTAATACTTTTTTTCATTTATTTTTTTGGCTTTTTTGGAATCCTTTTTGTTTTAGGCCAAGTGTGGGCCAGAAAAGAAATCCATATCTATGATTATGTCGAAGTCAGCGGCACCCAAATTCACTATCGCGTAAGTGGTCATGGCACTAAGCCTATTATTCTTGTGCACGGGATGTTTTCCAACCAAGAGTCTTGGGACAAAGTGCGATCCCTTTTTGAGCGAGAGTATCGCGTGTACTCTCTTGATTTACCTGGGATGGGAGAATCTCTACTTACAGACGACACCACTACACCTGAACACGCGGCAAGCATTGCTGAAGATTTACTGTTCTCTTTTGGACAGGCCCTGCATTTAGAACATCCCCACGTGATTGGCAGCTCAATGGGTGGAGTGATTGCAGGACTGAACTTTAATAAGTACCAAGACTATTTTGATAAATGTATTCTTGTCAGTGCCCCCATGAGCCCCAACATTATGCGCGCCCCCATATATAAGCTTCATCCGCTTTCCCCTGTGCTCAATCTCTTTGTGAATCCTATTTTAGTGGCCTGCACCCACTATCTGACCTCAAAACCTAATTTTACTTTAGAGCAGACTCTAGCCATCTTATGTAAGTTTAGACATATCAATCATTTTAGATACTCCCTGTCTTACACACAGGTGATTTACAAAACTGCCGCTTTAGAGAAAACATGGGCTAGGCCAAAGTCCACATTCTATGTTTGGGGAACCTCAGACCATCTCATTCGACCCCAGAACTTTAAAAACTTTTTAGCCCAACACCGCGACATACAGTTTGTAAAGCTGGAACATGCAAGCCACCACCCCATGGAAAGCCACCCCAAGGCTTTTTTTAATTGTGTAAATCAATTCTTAAACTCATAAATGCTGCTGGCGAAAAGCCTTAATCTGATAATTATATCTTGCTGGTTGTTCTTTAACAGGCGAATATTACAGAGTAACACATCATAAACTTAACCAACTCAATGTGGAGCATACAATGGCAAAGAAAAAGGCACCTAAAAAACCAGCAAAAAAGAAATCTCCTGCCAAAAAGGCAGCTTCTAAGAAAAAATCACCTGCTAAAAAAGTAGCTAAAAAGGCAACAAAGAAAAAAGCAGCCAAAAAAAAGGCCTCTAAAAAAACAACAAAAAAGAAAGTAGCCAAAAAGCCTGCCAAGAAGAAGGTGGCAAAAAAAGCGGCCAAGAAAAAAAGCACAAAAAAAGTCGCTAAAAAAACCACAACTAAAAAACCAGCCGCTAAAGCTGCCAAAACTAAAGTGGCCGCTGGCTCAAAATCTAAAGCTGAAGAGATCATTAAAGATATAAAAAATATTGCCGCTGGCGCATCTGGTTCAGCTGTCACCGCCCGCGAGTCCAGAAAGCCAGAAGCTCCCGACTTGGACGACATTGTAAAATCTAAAGGCACCACTGTTGAACCTATCAATCCTTTTATTGTTGAAGATAAAAGAAAAAACGATTTGTCATCTGAAGATGTGTTTGCAGATTACGAAGACGAAGATCTTAATGATGACAGCAACGTCATGAGTCTTGAAGAGCTTGATGAGTTCAACGACGACGATGAGGACGACGACATCCTAGGAAACTTAGACGACGATTTGGACTCTTCAGATGATCTATTTAATGATGACGAAGACGAAATCATTGAAGAAGAGGATGATGACGATTACTTCTGATTCATTTCACTGCTGCGGGCTCCCTACTTCTATGAGGACATAAAATAGACAGACCCACCTTAAAATAAAATTCACCCAAGACGATTCCATTATATGGAATCGTCTTTTTTTAATTACAGGTGTATTAAAAAGAATACACCCCCAGTCATGGTCACATTAAAAACATAAGTGATTTCAATATGTTAAAAAATACATTTGGACCGTAATTTGGAATAGACCTTGCCAATCTCCTTTATATCAAACATTAGTAAAGGAGAATTTTATGAAACTAAGAACCCTAGCCCACATGTTATTAACTGTAATCACATGCACTGCTTGCTGGAGCACAAATGCCCAAACAGTGGACTCAGTTACAGATGACCCGTTTGTATCCGTAGATATTATCGAAAGTATTGAATGCAGAAATAACTCCATCACAAATTGCGATTTTATAAAAAAACAATTGCTCTTAAACGTGGGACAAAAGGTCGATGATAACAAACTCAATCACTCAAGAACACGTTTAAAACTATTAGGCTTATTTACTAATGTACAATTGGCCTTAGAAAAAGGTTCCAACAAGGGTAAAGTCAAACTCATTATAGATGTTAAGGAAGACAGTCCTATTTATACTGTAACAAGTGTTTCTGCGGGTGGAGAGTTTTTTGCTGAACCCAAAGACACGCTTTATGCCCAAACCGTCTTCACACTAGGGCATAGAAACTTGTTTGGTAAAGGTAAAAATTTATCTGCTTCTATTACGGCCTACAACGACCAATATTATCCAGGTTATATTGGCTCCACCCTTTTAAGATACAATGACCCGAATCTTTTTGATTCTAAAAAATGGTTTTTTAATATTGATCTGTTTATGGATCTCGACAAACGCGGCACACAGCGTGGTGAATCCTATTTAGCCTCTTTCGAGTTAGGCAAAAGATTCGGAAAATTTAGCTACTTGACGCTAGGAACTGTTGCAGAACGTTCTCATTTCTATGTTAAAAACACCACCAAAGACTTTAGCATTTATCAACAGTATTACTCTTTGGGGTATGGTTATAATACTCAAGATGATCTGTTCTTTCCTACCTATGGGGCTCGCTTTGATCTAAAGATTTTAATAGACGGTCACAGTAAAACATTAAGTGGCGAACGCTACATTTTTGGTTCTGAACTTACAGGAGACGTCGACTTCAGTGTGATCAGTGAAGTAGGGAAAAATTGGTATATCTCTTTATTTGCCGAATCCAGAGATCGTTTCTTTGATCAAGATAATTTCTTAAATTCAGGAATTGGAACTGAAATTGCCTACCAAAGCAGAAGAAATCAAAGCGAAAGAACAGTATCAGACATCAGATACTTTATTTCGCCTGCTTTTAATCGAATTAGTGGCTCAGACTCTGAAGCCTCTATCACTGCGGGTGTCAAACTAAGACATAAAGACTATGGTCTTGTGCGATTGCAAGTTGTAGGAGGTGGATTATGATCCGCCTTTTTATACCTTTAGCCTTTGCACTCACATTGATTCATTTCACCCAAGCTTACGGAGTCGAACATCGAATTGACTCCAAAGACACCCAAGACAAAATCTCAAAAATTTTACTTAATAATGAAACGCTCACATCCACTCTTAAAAGTGGTTTGTCCAGTCAAATCCTAAAAGTTATCCGCTATCAAAGAGACAAGGACTCCCAGGTTGTCATTCACTCTAAGCTTAATATTAAATATGATTTGTGGGATGAAGAGTACCTTTCCAAGGTTGATGATGGTGCGATTAAAAAGTATAAAAATTTAAATCAACTTGTCCATAGTATAGGCTCCATTGATCAGCATTTTTCAGACGAGTTCAAAAAAGACTTAAAATCCTATGATATAGAGGTGATCTTTTTTGTAAACCCTATCACCAAAGCTCAATCCAAATTGATTAAAGAATGGATGGCCGAGCGTTTCGTTGGCCCTTCCAGCTTAGAGCTTGGAAGCAGCACCAATGCTTTTGTGGCTGGTGTGGTCAATAAAGTGGTTTCACAACAACTAGATCGTTCCATTTACGGGTCTGATCAGGAGATTGTGATTCATATTAAAAATCAACGACAAAAAAAAGAAGGTGAAAAATGAGCCGTCTTTTTAAAATCAGACTTTATCTGATCAGCATTTTACTTTTAGTGGGTGCGATACCTTTTTATTTTTCATACCTAGCCTTTAATGAACTGATCAGTTACCAATCCGATGTGGCACAAAAGATCAATCTTTCTGAAAGCCTTGATGGATATCAGTCAGCACTCAAAGATCTTTCAAAAATAAATAAAAACAAAGAAGCTCAGTATAAAGAACAATTCGAGAAGGTTCACGAAAAACAAGCTCTTTTGAATTCTCAAAATCTATTGTGGGATAATATAAAGACGTCATTAAAAAAGACCTATTTACTGTTTTTTGGAGCGTTTACAGGTGTAGTGATTTTGCTGGGTATGTTGATCTCGGGTTTGATTTCCAAGCTGTATGCCAAAACCCACCAACAGCTGCAAATAGAAATGGAACGGGTGAATTATCTCAAACAATTTGAAAACGTATCAGATATCATCAAAATGATGAACCACGAGATTAAAAAACCCCTTGCTCCTTTAGAAATTTGGCTTAATACCCTTATCAAAGCAGCTCAAAAGAACGACTTAAACACCATTGATGAGGCTTCCCAAATTGTGCGCGAAGAAATGCAAAATCTTTCGGCCCATCTCAAAGCTTTTAATAAATTTGGTTCATTGCCTGATCCTAAGCTGACCATAGTGGAGTTTGATCAATATCTTACAGAAACATTAAGTAAGTTTAGTGATGTTTACACCAACATCGAAGTAGAACACCACTGTGAAATTCAAGATCTTTATGTCAAACTGGATAAAGGACTTTTTTCACAGGTTTTACAAAACCTATTTGAAAATGCCCAAGAGGCTAATCCCGACTTAAGCACTTTGTTTTTTAAAATTGTAACCAAGAAGCACAATGGTGCCTATATTCAAATTGATGTTTTTAATCAGGGAATAGCCATCAAAGATTTAGAACAAGTCTTTAAACCTTATTTTTCCACTAAAGAAAAATCCTCTCATAGTGGTCTGGGTCTTACCATTTCAAAGGCCACCATGATCAAACATCAAGGCGACCTCAATGTTCGCCCCTGTAGCAATGGGGCATTATTTGAAATTAAACTTCCTATTTATAAATCGGAGAACACATGAAGATCTTGCTTGTCGATGATGATAAAAATTTACGCCTAGGCATTAAGTTAAGTCTAGAGTCCGAAGGCTTTGAAGTCACTGCTGCCGACACCTACGAAATGGCACTCAGATTGATCAATGAAGAACGAGGATTTGAGGCCTATGTACTAGATATTAAACTCAATGCAAACTTGACAGGCATTGAGCTCTACCAAAAGGTCAGAGCCCTCAATGATCAAACACCTGTCATCTTTATTTCATCAGGAGCAAGTCTATCCGAAGTGGCCGAAGGTATGCGCTTAGGGGCTTTTGATTTTCTAGAAAAACCTTTTGCCCCAGACAAACTCATCGCCACTTTAAAAAATGTCCAAGAGATAAGCTCACTTAAAGAAAAATTGGCTTTTTATAATCAAACTTTGCTCAAGGACAGCGATATTATCATTGGCCAGAGCAAAGCTTTTCAAGAGGTTTTAAACGCGGTCTCACAAGCGGCCCCCACACAAAGTACTATTTTGATCACAGGAGAAAGTGGGACAGGGAAAGAGCTTGTTGCCAAAAGAATTTGTGCTTTAAGTAAACGCTCCACCAAGCCTTTTATCAAAGTGAACTGTAGCTCTATTCCTGAGAACTTAATCGAGAGTGAGCTTTTTGGTTACGAAAAAGGCGCCTTTACTGGAGCTATCTCAACCAAAAAAGGATATTTTGAGCTTGCCCATCAAGGCACCATTTTTTTGGATGAAATTGGGGATATGAACCTATCGGCTCAAGCCAAAGTTTTACGCGCTTTACAAGAGCAGGAAATTCAAAAACTGGGCTCAGAAAAGATCATCAAGGTGAATGTCAGAGTCATTGCCGCAACCAATAAGGACTTACAAAAGGGAGTGGCTGAAGGTTGGTTTAGAGAGGATTTATTTTATAGACTTAATGTGTTCCCTATTAAAACGCCTGCTCTTCGCCAACGAAAAGAAGACATCGCCAAACTGGCTCAATATTTTTTAGAAACCTTCATTCAAGAAAACTCCATGCCCAAAAAAATCATTGATAATAAACTCTACGATCGCCTTAAGGAATACGATTGGCCAGGAAATATACGTGAGTTAAAAAATATTATGGAGCGAATTGCTATCACTGGGAAGCAACGTTTAGTCGAAAGTGACTTTCTAAACTTAGGATTTTTGGAGAAAAGCCACACCAAAACAAACTCCAGAAAATCCGTGAATGGATTCGAGGATTATGGACACTTCAGCTTAAAGTCCTTTAAAGAGGACATGGAAAAACGATTTATTATTGAGTCACTAAAAAAACATCAAGGTAACATTGCTGCCTGCGCCGTACAGTTAGAAATCGAAAGAACTCATCTCCATAAAAAAATCAAACAGTATCAGATTCAAAAAAGAGAATACCTCACGTGATTTTTAAGCGCTTACAGAATGGGGATAGGTCAAACGCTAATCACCGACTCAAGTTAAGATCTAGCAGACATTTAGGCGGACTGCCCTATAATGCGTACCTTGCCAAATAAAAAAAAGCCACCATCAGGTAGCTCTTTTTTTTAACAATATTTATGTGTATTTATTTGTTGGTTTTACTTTTTATTACTTCACAGTCATTTTTGTATGAACCGCAAAGCGATCAAACTCACCATACTCGTGTAACTTGTTATATAAAGTTTTAATCGTGATTCCTAAAGCATTTGCAGCTTGAGTCTTGTTCCCATCAAAGTGATTTAAGGCTTTGATGATGTAGCGTTTTTCAAGCTCATGCACCGTGATACTTGGATCGTAATCATCAAGTACAAATTTATTGTCTGGGTTTTTGATGAAGTCAGGTAGATCTTTTGGATAAATCACTTCACCTTCAGATAAAATTTGTAGTCTTTCACAGACGTTTTGAAGCTCACGAATGTTACCTGGCCAGTCATACTTTAAAAGCATGTCCATAGCCTCTGCACTCATTTTCATTCCACGATTTAAATATCTATGCGAACCAAAAGTTAAAAAGTGTTCGATCAACATAGGGACATCTTCTTTTCTGCGTCTTAAAGGCGGAGAATTGATCACAATAGTATTGATACGGTAGAAAAGATCTTCTCGAAATCCACCTTTGGCCACTTCTTTGTCTAATTCTTTGTTCGTTGCACTGATCAAACGAATGTCGACTTTAATAGGCTCTTTACCACCTACTCTAAAGATTTCGCCTTCTTGTAAAAAACGTAAAAGTTTAGATTGAATTCCAGGAGTCAATTCACCAATCTCATCCAAGAACAAAGTTCCACCATTAGCAGCTTCGGCTAAACCGATCTTTCTAGAGTAAGCTCCTGTGAAAGCACCTTTTTCGTGACCAAAAAGTTCACTCTCTAATAAAGTCTCTCTTAAGGCTCCACAGTTGATGGCTACAAAAGGACGGTTTCTGCGTTGGCTTTTTTCGTGGATGGCTTGAGCAATCAGCTCTTTGCCCGTTCCACTTTCACCTAACACTAATACCGTAGCATTAGACGGAGCTACTCGATCCACCATCTTCATCATCTGTGACATGATCTCAGATTGGTAGACGATCTCTTTTTTAGCCCCTTGAATAGAATCCATCTTCTGGATCAAGCGACTAGGTTCACCCACAGAAAGGGGTCTGTTATAGGTATTTGACATACGTGCCACTCCTTAGCTTTAGCTTAGGACGCAAACCACCATTGCCTTGACCTTTTACAGACCAAACCCCCTTTAATGACAGCAAACGTTCCTAATAGTTTTAATTCCTTACTGCTTACTCACATTTATGATACGCAGCATTAGGACTTTTTTACAGCATGCTTGAAATATATGCAAGTTTTTTTGTACGAAAGACAGATTTTCCTTTAAAATTGTAAAGATTATATGGGAGCCCCAAAACTCAGCCTGCAAGAGGCTATTTATAAGTATTTGAATTATGTATGCTTTTCACAAAAGTACACCCATCATACGTGCACCAACTACATCTCCGACCTGAATCAGCTCTTTAAACCCTTCTTAAATGGAATTTTTATATATAACCCACCAGAATCACTAAGTTTTTCAAAAAATGATAAAAAAATAGGCTTAATGAAAGACCCTCTTTTAAACAGTGAGGTTCTGGCCCATGCTTTTGACCTCTTTAAACCCAGTTTAGCCAAGCTTGCAGCCGTCAGCCGTAAGCGAAAAATCTCTAGCCTCAAGGGTTTTAGCAAATGGTGCTTAGAGCACAACTACATTGATAAAGATCCCACTCATCAGATCGCTAGTATTAAGACCCCGATAAAATTGCCCAAATACTTAAACCTAGATGAAACCTTAAGTTATTTTAAATCACTCAAAAAAGACTTAAAAGCTGAGCCTGAAAAGTATCGTAATGAGTGGATTTGTTTTTTATATCTTTACGGCTGCGGACTACGTATCCATGAAGCCTGTCAGGTTGAAATAAAAAATATTGACCTTGAGCAAAAGCGCACTTTGATTTTTGGAAAAGGAAAAAAAGAACGTTTTGCCATCATGCCTGAATTTATGATGGCCCCTATCGGAGAAGCCTTAGACTTAGCCACTCATAATAATTGGTCTTATATTTATGGCGAAAAGGCACTAACCCCAAGAACTGTCGCCAATTGGATTCAACGCCGAGGACTCAAAGCTGAAATTCACAAGCCCGTGCATCCACACATGTTCCGACACAGCTATGCCACACATCTGTTACGAGAAAATACTGATCTTAGACATTTACAGGAACTCTTAGGACACAGCTCTTTAGCATCTACGCAAGTGTATGCCCATTTGGATCGAGACCAGCTTCTGCAAAGCTTAGAACAATTCCATCCTCTGTCTAAGAAGTAGGAAGTGAGACAAACTCAGACCAATCTTGTAAGATCAAATCAGGTTGAAAATTCTGAAATAAAGCACGCTGCTCTGGGGCTTCATTCACTAAAAGAGTGCGGCACCCCTTGGTCCAACCCGCATATAAATCACGCCACTTATCACCTGCCATCCAAGACCTAGAAAAATCTATGCCCCAGTCTGTGGCTGCCTCTTCCAGCAAACCCGCGCCTGGTTTGCGTCTAGGATGATTGTGCTGGTAAGGGGCAGAATAATATCCATCAATCCTTACTCCCCCAAGAGCAAAAAGATCTGAAATTTTTTGATGAATGAGTTCTAAGTTTTCAACACCCACTGACCCACGGGTTAAACCAGACTGATTGGTGATCACGAGCAACTTGTACCCTTGCTGCCTGATTTTTTTAAGAGCCTCCACAACACCTTCTAACAGCTCCACTTTACCTGGATCATCCAAATACCCAAAATCTTTGATCAAGGTATCATCTCGATCTAAGAAAAAAGCTTTATTAGTTTTACGATAAGAGGCATCGGTATATGACATATATCCCTTACTAACTTAACTCTAAAAGTTGTTCAAAATAATTTTCCATCTCATAAGAGGTTCGCCTTACCATATCTTGCACATTGTACTTCATCAATTGCTGAGAGTCGTACATTGAAGTTTTTAAGAAGGGCTCTAGATCACTGTCTATAAGCAGAACACCTTGGCGGTACAAAAGTTTAACTTCAAATTGACACTTTAAAATCGCCAGCTGCTCTGCCTTTTCTACGGCTCTCAGAGCATGTAAAAGCAGATCAAACACATACGAAGACCCACTTTCCAATTCGATCTTTGTGATCACCTTCAAAAAGTATAAGGCCAGCTTGATGCGGTCATAGTCGGTACGAACCAAAGAGTAATCATAAATCAAAGTGGCTTCATTAAGGTGTCGCCAATGATTGTTTTGATTTTTATTCGGAGCAAAAGTCAGCTCGACATAATTCAGAGGCTCTAAAACTCCACCGCCAAAACGCTTCTTACTGCGCAAAGCACCTTTGGCCATCACGTCTAATTTTTCACCCTCGCCTGTGAGGACTTTTAAAATCAGGTCTGACTCTTGATACAGAGTTTTTTTTAAAATAAGGGCTTTTTGCTTAAGTAGGCTCACAACTTGGGAGTATGCCTGAGATTCAAATAAAAGACAAAAGACGGCCCTATGGCCCATAATCTTCGCTCTCAAATGGCATATAAGCCACCCCAAACTCCCTTTTAACCCTTTTAAAAAGGAACATTTATTGCTTTAAAAAAAACGATTACCCTTATAAAACCGAGGACTTAAAAAGAATGAAGCACGCCCTAAAGACATCATTTATATTTCTGCTTATGGCCTTAGGAGTGTTCCATTCATGGCTTCCTGTATCTTTAGCCCAAGAGATCAACGTGGGTGAATTCTCTATCGAGATTGACCTTAAAGACTTAGGTAAAAGTGAATATCGTCTGACCCCCGCTAAAGCAGATAAGGTTTTGCCCCTGCCGCATATCCTCAGTGAAAAAAAGATTGCAGTCCAAGCCCAAGTTTTCTTTACAGAAGAAGAAAACCTTCGCTTGGTTTTAAAAAAACCAGTTCTCTTGCATGTGACCGACACCACGACAGACACAAGTCTAGAGCGCCTGATTCCCCATATCAACATTGAACTGTCCACGCGACAACGCTCTCACTTTGTCACCATGTTTATGAATGGAAATGCAGATCTGATTGCCACCATGGATGTGCCTGAACAGGAACTAGATCTGAGTAAATTCAAAGATATTTCACGATTAAATGCTAAAGACTTTTCAGATGGACGAGCCTTTTTCTTACCTGTGATCAGTAAGCCCTTAAAGATTTTGCAACTGCCTTTTTTACAACTGCAAGACCTGCTTACACCCACATCACGAATTGAGCGCACGAATATTGAAGTGCCTACCCTAGAAGTGATCCAAATTCGTTCTCAAAATTTTGAGCTTGTTACAGGTGAGCTCAGACTGACCACTCTTGCTGAAACCATGGAAGGTGTTTTAAGTAAGTCACCAGAAATACAAAAATTAGTAGAGCTTAGAACCCAAGCCCACATTGGTCGAGAACAGATGTTAGATCGCTTTCGTAGTGGTCAAGCTTTTGACCCTGAGCCACCTCAACGTCAGGCCCAAATCTTATCCATTTCTCAACATCACTCGGGTTTACGTTGTCGGCAGTTTTTAAAAGACGGCAGTGCGCCCTCCTCTGGAGCCACAGGCCACGGGCAAGTCATCCCATTTCCTTTTGGCAATAGATAAACCTACCATATCCCCCCGTTCTATTATATGAATAGAGTCTTAAGCCATGGAGTTTCAGCCTTGAAGCCAGATTCAAATTCACATGTTAGCGCTTCTGCCTCTGCGTCACCCGCAGAGGAGTTTCAGGTGACACCTTCGCTTCTGAATCATCCTTTTTGGTTTTTTATAAAAAAGCACAAAAAAAACTTTAACCTAGGTATTATGACTTTACTTCTTACCAACGCCTTTGATGTGGCAGGGCCTTACTTCATTGGTAAAACCATTGATCTAATTATGCAAACGGATCGTACAGGTTTTAGCACTTATATTGTGATGCTCATTTTGATTGCCTTGGGTACAGCCGTGTTTAGATATCTTTGGCGTATTTATTTTTCTCGTTTTCACCAACAGGTTGCCGCAGACTTGCGCAATATTCTATTTAAAAAAATGCTACGTCTTAAAGTCAGTGAACATCAGCGCACTGCCACTGGTGAAAAAATGACCCTACTAACTCAAGATATTGATAACTTCAGAATGGGTATCGGCCCTGGAATCTTAATATTTTTTGACGCTCTTATTTATGTCGCCTGCCTATTGCCACTCATGCTTACAATAAGCTGGGTATGGACGTGGAAATGTTTAATATTTATGCCATTGATTCCATTTTTTACTTATGGTCTAGAAAAGTCCTTTAGCAAAAGATACCGCGCCCTTCAGGATGAAACAGGAGAGCTGACCAGTTTTGCGCAAGAAACAGTGTCTGGGATCAAAGTCATTAAGTCCCTAAGTTTGCAAGGTTTTCGGTCTAAGGTGTTTTTTCCCATCAACTCCAAGCTACAAGATTATGGTCTTCGAGTAGACCGCATCGAAGCAGCGTTTAGCCCTACTTTAGAGTTTTTTGTTATGATTGGAACGGCCACTTTGCTATTCTTTGGCTCCCAAGATGTCATTCGGGGTGAAGTCACTTTAGGTGAGTTCTTTGCGTTTTATCAATATCTCCTACGTATGATCTGGCCCATGACTGCGTTTGGGCTTTCATTTATGATGTATAAAGAAGCCGCAAGTTCCTTTGATCGCATCAAAGAAACTCTAGATTCAGAGCAAGAAATGCCTCCAGGCCATGTCAAAACTCAAAAAGGATACAGCTTAAAAGTAGAAGGTTTGAAATTCAACTATCCCTCTTCTTTAAGTTATGCTCTTTATGATATCAATTTTGAACTTAAACCTAATGAATCTATGGCCATCGTTGGGCCTGTCGGGTGTGGTAAGTCGACCCTCTCACAAATTTTATCACGTAGCTTGGTATTTGACCAAGGCCAAGTTCTATACGGCCATACTCCTATTCTAGAAATTCAAAAAGAGCAGTACCGAAATGTCATCACTTTGGTTCCCCAGGATGTATTTCTGTTTAAGAATAGCATTAAAGGCAACCTTACCCACTTCCACAATGTCTCTGAAGAGAGTTTACAAAAGTTCGTCTCACAAGTAGAGATGACCGACGAGATTGCCCAAACCTCTATGGGATATGAAACTCCTCTGCAAGAAAAAGGACTTGGACTTTCTGGAGGTCAACGACAGCGCTTGACCTTAGCTCGTGGGCTGATCGCCCAACCCCAATGGTTAATTTTAGATGACTCCTTAAGTGCTGTGGACATTTCTACAGAGCAGAAGATCATGGGCACGCTCAGAGGCTTAAAGAATTCCAATTTTATGAACTTTATCATTTGCTCTCACCGCATTCAAAATATTGATTGGGTAGATAAAATTCTAGTTTTAAACCAAGGTCGAATCGAAGATATCGGTTCACATCAAGAGCTGATTGAGCGCTGCGCTCTTTACCAAAATCTCTATGCTTCTCATAAAAACGGTCACAAGATGGGGGCAACACATGAATAAGCCTAAAACAGGGAATGACTTACGCAGCTATTTTCTTTTCATGTGGTCCTATCTTAAAAATTACCAGATCACTGTGTTTCTTTTAATCTTTACGGTTGTTGTGTTTGTCATTGCAGGACGTCTTATTCCTATTGTCTTTGGTTGGGCGATTGATTTTGGCATGAACGAAAAGGACCTTTCTAAAATTTATTTTTATGCTGTTATTCTACTGGCCTGTAATTTAGTTCGAGGTATTCTGTCTTTTGTGTGCTCCTACGGGTTTAGATATCTGGGGCAAAAGACTTTGTTTTCTATTCGTAAGGATCTCGTAGATCATATTCACAGACTGCCCATGAAATTTTTTGATAAAACGGATTCGGGTCGTATTGTAACTAGAATTTCCAATGACACCCGAAGTTTGGGCGACCTCTTTTCTGAAGGATTCGCAGGAATTCTGATCAACCTCATAGAAATTGCCTCGATACTTATTTCTTTATTCTGGGTAGCTTGGCCCTTAGCTCTTATTGTCTTACTGACTTTTCCCCCTGTACTTTGGATGACTCATCTTTTAAGTGAACAGATCAGAAAAAAATATATTGTGATTAAATCTAAACTTTCAAGCATTAACACTTTTAGTGCTGAATCCCTAGACGGAATCCAAGTTTTGCAACTTTATGGCGGTGAAGAAAAAGCCCAACAACATTTTGCTAAAGAAGTTGAAGATTATAAAAACCTTCAACTGGAAGCTCACGTTTTATTCGCTAAACTATGGCCCATTCTGGAAATGTTTCAAGTGGCTTGTATTATTTTAAGTATTGCTTTTGGCCTACTCATGATCAATCACCAGATGCTCACCGTAGGTGACATCAGTGCTTTTATTTTACTTTTGCAAGGATTCTTTAGACCTCTTCGTTATATTCTTGAAAAGTATAACCAAGTCCAAAACGGGGTGACCAGTTCACAACGCATCATCGGGCTCCTACAAGAGGGCACAGAAAGTCCTCTTGCAATCGTCGAGGTGTCCCCAACATCCACCGCCTCGTTGACTTTGAAATCTCAACTGTCTCGAATACCTGCCCAGCATACTATTCTTGAAGCGAAGGATTTAAGTTTCTCTTATTTAGGGAGCACAAATGCTCCGACGGCGACCTCTACAAACACACAATTTAGTAATGCTAAGGACCGCAATAGCGGTAAGCCCACCCTTCATAGTTTAAACTTCAAAATCAATTCAGGCCAAAAAGTAGCTCTGGTTGGACGTACAGGCAGCGGTAAAACTACTTTAGTATCCTTATTACAACGATTCTACCAACCTCAGGATCAAACTCTATTCCTAGCAGGTCAAGACATTAACTCCTTTGATCTGCTTGAGCTTCGTCGCAATATTGTAGTCCTACGACAAGAGGAGTTCTTATTTAAAGGCACTATTCGCTCTAATATTCTTTTAGGAAATGTAGTCGCAAACGATGCAAAAGTTGAAGAGATCAGGCAAAGGGCTTTTATCAAGCAGTCTCTTGATGCTCCCGTGGAAGAAATGGGGTCTAATCTGAGTGCGGGGGAAAAACAGCTCATTGCCCTTGCTCGCGTACTGCTGTTTGACCCTAGCATTGTCATCTTAGACGAGGCCACCTCACATATTGATTCTGTGTTAGAAAAACAGGTGCTCGCTGCAATGAACCAAGTGTTACATGGACGTACCTCTATTGTGATTGCTCATCGACTCAGTACTGTCATGAATTCTGACCTTGTCATTGTACTTAAAGATGGAGAGATTGTTGAGATGGGTCCACCTGAGTACCTATTAGAAAATAAATCTGGAGATTTCAGTTCTTTTTTTGATGAGCTATTGTGACAGGCTCATCTGTCATACGTAAATATATACCTCGGCGCTCGACTTTAGTAATATCAACTTTTTTAGACCGCCAATACATTACTCGATTACTCGTTCTACAAATAAAAAAGCACTCTTAAAAGAGTGCTTTTTTGAATCCCAAGGGTTAGTTTGGGGTTTTTAAAACATACGTAGGGCTTTTATTTACTGCGCATTTTGTTGAACATATCTAAGTTGACCTCAGACACTTTCTTTTGCTTTGCCCATTTGCCCGCTTCATCTTTATAAAGTTTTGTCTTTTCTAACCAAACTTTTCTTTCTTGGTCAGCGACTTTTGTCTTTTGATCTACCATTTCTAAAGTAGACGCTACTGTTCTTCTTTTGTTTTCCCAATCAGCAAGTTTGCCATCCACACTGTTTAAAAACTTTTGATAAGAATCAATATTTTTACGGCGTTGAGCGATGTTTTCAGTGATTTGATCCATTAAAGCTTTTACTTTTTGGATGTTCTTCTCTTCGCTCGCAATAAATTCTCTTTCTTCTTTGATGTAACCTTCATATCTGACTTTAGTATCAGAAAGAACTTTCAAATTCTCGGCCGCAGATTTCATGTCTCTATCGCCATCAGATTTAAGCTTTGTCAGCTCACCTAATACGCGAGTGAGTTCTTTCACGTTATCAGCAGAAATATTCATATTGTTCTTATTTTGCTCTAAGTTGTAATCTGCATGTTCAACGTTTGTCTTCATCAGCTGCATCTTCTGATCAATATTAACTTGCGCTTTTGCCACTAATGGCAACACAAATAAACTTATTGTTAAAATTGTCTTTTTCATCTTCTAACCCCTATTATTTTTTTGGACACAGGTCCGGAACGTTTGCAACGAATTTACCAATTTCATCGGCCCAGAATTCACCTTTGAAGGACCAACCATAATCTTTCTTTGTTTTTTTAATTTCTTTGGCAGGAACACGGTTTGAAACCTGTCCACCAGCGGCTCTATAACGAATGTTCTTTCCTGAATTCGCATAGATCTCATATCTTAAAAGGTCGTTGTTTTTCAAAACCTTTGCAAGCCTAGAATCCACAGTAACTAAAGCACCTCGTAGTGTTCTTTCTGCATCCTGAATGTAAGCATCACGAATGCTCATCACACGCTTAGTGGAATTTCCTGTTAAGTTTCTATATGTAGACAGACCTTGATCAATTAAAGAGATTCTGTAGTTCTGCAAGATAAGTTCTTGGCTTTTTGCAGAAAGTTCAGCTTCTTTTTCTTGAACTTTGTCCATACGATTGCGTTTTTCAAGTTTTACCACTTCATTGTTAATGCCTTCTACTTGCTTTTCCAAATTGGCAATATCAGTTTTGATTGTATTTCTAAGATTCATGATCTCTTGTACAGCAGACTGATAGAAGTTAATTTCATCAATGATGTTATTCAATTTCTTTTGTAAAACAAGAAACTCTTTATCTCTACCCATTTCGCGAATCACAGATGCAGGAAGTCCATCTACATCCTTGGTAGAATCTTTAGATGACATATAAGTCATAAGTGTCTTATATGTTGATTTATTTGCATCTAAATAAGCCTGTGTTTGATCTTTCCACGCAGCATATTCATTCTCTAAAATCGAAAGCGTTTCGTCTGCACTTCCGAACTGACACATATTTAAATAACCAATTGTTTGAATCACATAAGTTTCTGGTTTAAAAACAGCCTTAAAAAATGGAGAATGTAAAGTGTACATATTTCCAATAGCTTCAGGATATTTTTTCAATCTTACTTGAGACCAACCTTTTTCCATTAGAGCGTCAAACCACAAGGGGTGTTCTCTCTTCACGGCTTCATAGGATTTCATAGACTCATTATAGTTTTTCACTTCAAAATAAAATCTTGCTAAAGCAATTTGAACCAAACTATAAAGGTCACTGTTCTTATCTAGCGCACTGGCTAAACCACTTAGAATCTTAATCCCTTTTGTCGGATTGTCTTGCATGTATTCTGAAACTCCGTGCAAATACTGAGCGTCTTTATAGTATTTGCTTGAAGGAGACACGATTTCAGCCAATTTGCTGGCATCAGAATATTTGGCGTTAATAAAACGACCTTTAGCTAAAATATAGTTATAAAAGTCTTTTTGCGATTGAGTCAGCTGTCTATAAACTTCTTTTGGAGCCAAAGCTTCAGCAATCACTTGATCATAACCTGTTGGCAGGTCTTCCAATAGAGCTTCTACAGCCAGATGCGTGTAATGGTCCACACCTGTTTTGATAACCGATGCTAATAAAGGAACTGACTCAGAGTACAGTTTTCTAGAGTGCTGACAAGACCCTAAGAAGAAATCCACTTCGGGTTTGTTGTATCCTTTACTTTTTAGATAATGACCTAAAGGCATTACTTCAGGACATGATTGTCTTTCATGATATAAAATAGCCAAAGTTAAAAAATCTCTTTCCATAGGATCTTCTAACTGAGCAGGCTTTAATTTAATCTCTGGTGGCGTAGATAAAGTGGCTTTAATAGCCGTAACCATAGCCACCTGCACCACTTCTCCTTCTTTAAAACCAGAAATTTCATCATTAAATTCTCTGATTTTTTTAGGCTCAACAGCCGCAAAATCAAATTTTAATGTGGGAGACTCATTTTGTTTTAATTTTGGAAGGTCATTCACTTTAAGAGCCCTAAAATTACCCACCCCAAGAGTATACGCACTTGGAGCTTGAATTTTAGGTTCTCTTTGTAAGTCAAGTTTAGGAACCGTCTCCTTGACATCTACCATCTGGAACCCTTGAGTTACACTCTTATTCATGAAATCAAATACTGGTATAGTTTTGATTGTCACTGGGTTTCTGGAATAATTGTAAAGGCGTGTTTGTCCCTCTACCCTTAGCACCTTTTGTTGGTCCGCTTTGTCTTGAGCATGCGCCCATAGAGCACTTAACCAACAGCTCATAAAAATCACTAGGGTCTTTTTCATAACTCTCCCATTAAATAAAAACGTTCACTTAGAATAGGTATGTTAATCCTAAATTAAATGTTGTAAATGAAGATAACTTATCTTCTTCTTTTCCTGGAAATGCAGGGTTGTAATTTACAATTTCTTCGTTAAAAAACTTCATAGCATAGTCAGCTCTGATAGATAAACTTGGTGTGATATAAAATGTTTGTGAAATATCAAAACCCACTGCAACTGAATTCATATCGTTATTACCAGAAACAATCTCTTGTTCATATTGAACCAGTCCCAAGCTTCCGCCAAAAGACATGTCAAAATATACAATTCCTTGACCCAAAAAGCTCATTTTTGAATAAAAAGGAACCCAACGTCCTGATACACCCAAATAGTTAGTAATTTTACCTCTATTGATCGCACCACCCAAAGTACTCACTTTAACTACGGCATCGTTTACATCTAGAGAAAAAGATTGGAATTGAACTTCCAAACCCCAACGGTCGTTAAAGTGGTAAGATCCTGAAATACCAAAGTTAAATCCATCAAACCAGTCATACATCAACACAGGGCCTGCAAAGACTGATACCCCAAAACGACCTGCTTTACTGTAAGTTCTGTCTTGAACTACAGTGTAGCCTTGGTCACTTGGTGCCCAATATTTTTTTTCTAAGTCTTGCATATCTACTTTTTCTGGAGCAGATTCAGCAGCCTCAGCAGGAGCTGCGGCTTCTTCATCTTGTGCGTAAGAAGTTACGCCCAAGGATAAAATTAAAAGTAATGTTGTTAAAAATCTAGCTGTGATCATACGTTCCCCTTTCTAATTCTAGCCATTTTCTTTTTTTATACACTTACACCAGTATACCACTTACTTATTAGCCTTAAAGTAAAATGGATAAGCCACAACAACATCACCACCACCGTCTGGTCTAGGAAATGTCCATTTAGCCACTTGTCTTAAAATACATCCCTCGACCATAGCATTGGCCATCGTACTTTGCTCTACTTTTTGAGTAGAAACAGTACCATCTGCGGCAATAGTCCATGCGATTTTAATTTTACCGTACAATGCAGGCTCAGCCGCTAACTGTCTTTCATAACAGTAACGAACACGACCTAAGTTGTTCTTCACAACCTGTGAAATGATATTAGGATCTAGACCACCTGAAATCTCGGTTTCTTCTTCGATCGCATCAACCAGTCCACCTGCTCCGACACCACCGACAGATAACCCACCTAGTTTTCCAGATACGGCCGTACCTCCAGCCACACCATTAGTTGTAATTCCTGAAACGTTATAGGCTCCTGCATTCTTAGATAATGTTGCACCTTTAACTGCCACACCCTCTGAAGCAAAAGCTCGGTTTCTAGAGTTACCCACACCTTTTCCCGCACCTTCAAGCAAAGAATTGGTGTCCACAGCAGCAGCCGCAACTACGTTACTGATCTTATCAGTTAAGCCTGATTCTTTAATCGTATTGACTACTTTTTTAGCTTCAGGCGTGACAGGCTCAACCACTTGTTTGGTCTTTTCGACCACTCTAGTTGTTTCTGGTTTTTTGACTTCTACAGCTTTCTTAATTTCTGTTTGTTTTTTAAGTTCCTCAGCTTTCTTTTGCTGCTTTTGAATCACTTCTGGATCAATAAGCATTCTAGTATATTTGTTTCTGTCCAAAGCACCAGGATCTTTAGGCATAATTTTGGGCATCAACCACGCTGATAGAAATACAAACAAGGTGATAGCTAAGGCCAATCCAAAAGGACGCACAAGATCTTTGGGGAAGTACCCTAAGATATTCTTGGGTCTTTCATTTTCATAAATTTCTGTTCGTACCAAACGACGCTTAATCCAAAGATCACCAACCTGATCCTCAATCCA
The DNA here is from genome assembly GCA_023954155.1 of Pseudobdellovibrionaceae bacterium. Classification (NCBI taxonomy): domain Bacteria; kingdom Pseudomonadati; phylum Bdellovibrionota; class Bdellovibrionia; order Bdellovibrionales; family Pseudobdellovibrionaceae; species Pseudobdellovibrionaceae bacterium. Next base: position 136,932 of record JAMLIO010000007.1, read on the forward strand.
ATCTAAAGATGTTGCTGGAGTAAACGTGTGCTTTTTCCTGTTGAATTTAAAATCAATGGGCTTGTTCTTTTCCGTCAATGTTGTACTTACAACTTCACCGTTACCTCGCATAACAACGATCTGCTGTCTTTCCACCATATTTGGTGAAGCCACACCGATCAGTCTATTTTGCTCGCGGAAAAGATTATACGGCTTAACCACACAAGGTTCGATCGTAAGTGTATCATCACCAAATGTAATTTGCACTTTACCATTGATGGCTGATTCATTGACTTGATCTTTACCAATCCAAGTTCCATGGGTACTTGCAAGGTCTACAATAGTCCATACCCCATTTCTATTTTCAATAGAGGCATGTATATCATCAACCCTTGAGCTTCTAACACGTATTCTAGCACTCTTTGACGAACCAATCGTGATGACATCACCAGAGGACAAGGCTCTAAAGTGTCCTAAATTTCTGCCGCCATTCGAATGCGTTATTCTCAGTTCTGTTTTACTCATAGTATTTACCTCAAGAAGAACACTGACTTTCTTATCTCGTTCTGCATTTCATCTTTAACTTCATAGATAGGCAAAAAGTCCACACCACTTTTTTGCAGCAAATATTGCCCATCTGGGGTCCTTACTTCACCATCGACATCTAAGCCGTCAAAATCGATTCTTTGTGGCTTTTTTGACTTGTCTTTAGCAAAGCTTGTTGTTGAAAAAAGCATTACTAACATTAATAGTATATACTTCATTTTCATTGTGCACCTCCATCATCGCTTGGGCTTGCTTGAACCTCAGAAGCGGGCGCTCTGTCATTATTTGATTTTTGAGGACTTGCCACCTTAGGAGCTGGATTTTTTGCCTCTTCCATTTTTTTCACAATTGCATCATGTTTTGCTTGCACTGCTTGTTTTTCTTTTGAGATCACATGCTCTGGGAATGTTGCTAATACCTTTTCATACCAAGCCAGCGCACGCCTTGAATCTTTAAGATTTGTTTCATAAATATCTGCAACTCGTAAAGAAATATCAGTTCTGTCTTGTTTTAACTTTAAAGCCGCTTCAAAATAAGGAATGGCTTTATCAAACTTACCTTGTTGAGCCAAACTTTCTGCAAGTCCAATATTTGCTGTAAATACTCTTCTATTGGCTTTCAATACCTTAGAAAAGTACTCTTCTGCTTTATCAAACTGATAGTCACTTAAATAAACTTGCGCCATTAAGAACGCAGCTTCTACTAGATTATTATCTAACTCATAGGCTTTTTTAGCCGCGTGGAAAGCCGCATCTCTTTGTGATGTTTTCCATAAAAGTCTTGCCTTTTGAAATTCAATCACTGGATTATCTGGCGACTTTCTACTTGCTAGACCCGCCATCCAAATAGCTCTTGGTAAATCTCCTGCCTCTTCAGAAACTAAAGATAAAAAGTAAGAGCCCCATGGACTATCAATATGATGGATAGACATCTCTTGTCCAATTTTGTAGACCATAGCCCAGTTCTTGTCAGAAGCACAGGCGTATCCTACTTTTAATAGCTGTTGCCAATTGTCTTTTTCCTCTTTGGTACTAGAGTATCTGCATCTTGCATCAGGTGTATCACCTTTCATACGACTCACGATCGTGCTCTTATTAGTATAAGCTTTTGAACGCTCAAGTCGTGCTGCAAGGTCATTACCCAGTTCTTTTTTACCAATATCAGCTACTGATTCTGTTTTAGCATCTTTGCTTGCAGTAGTTTTTTTGGCTCCGCCACCAGAGGTCGCACATCCGCTAATAAAACCCGCTAAAGCTACAAATAAAATTATTATTTTTAACTGTGCTTTCATTATTTCCCCCTACCTTTTGGAGCTGAAACATAAACTGGACCTGGAAGGTACTCATCAATAGAAGAGATCGTTCTTTCTTTCATGTTCAATCTATCAAGAATCTTTTGCACACGACCAACAGAGCCATCTCGTAAATCTGATTTCTTAGCAAATTTTAGAGCTGTATCTACAGTCTCTACTGCTTTCTCTTCAAATGGGAAAGCGACGTTTGAAAGCTCATCTTTTAAAGCTTGTCTTTCTTCGTCACTAAATGATGCTGGACCACGAATGTCATTCATACCAGTCACAAATCCTTGATACAGATTTGCTAGCCCTACTAAGGCATTCACTGTCGTATACGCATCACCACCATTGGTTGCGGCTTGGTATGTAGCTTGTACATCACCCAATTTCTTAGATTTAGTACCAATATCACGTGTTAAAACTTGCATATCATAATCACTGATTTTGAAATCATGATAAGAAGCCTCTTGCAATTCAGCCGCGATCAAATTGATTTTTGCTAAATCTTCAGGAAGTAATTTTTTATTTTGAGCGTTTTTTAACCATGGCATTAAAGTATAAACACTGCCTAATTTCTTAAGACCATCTGCGTACACCGCAGTTGCAGGAGAGTAAACGTTTGCAACTTGGCTTTCAGACATCTGCTTCATGATGTCCAAGTACTCACTTTGTGTTCCCAGTTGGTCTGATAAGAAGATCACTCGATCAATAGCTTGTTGTCCGTGTGAAGACATAGATTTTGTATATCTACTAAAAATGTCTCTGTACTGATGAATTGCTTCATAGTATTTGCCAGAAGCTGCCAAAAAGTCACCAGACAGTAAGACCCAACTTTCAAAGTTTTTCTTATCCACTCTAGCAAGGATCTTAGTCACTTCTAAAGCACGATCTGGCATACTCATCTGTTCATATAAATCTGCCGCGCGAACTAAACCTTCAATAGCTCTTTCATGTTTTGGGAACTTTTGATAAAAGTCCACATAAGCAGATGCTGCTCCAGGTGAATCGCCTTTTTTAAAGTATAGATCTACAACGTTCCATTGAGCTTCGTCCGCAAGATCAGAATCCGAGTAATTTAAAGCAAATTGTCTGTATAGAGTAATTGCTTCATCATACTTTTCTTCTTTTACTAACACTTGGGTATGAGAGAAATAAGCTTGTTCAAAAATAACTTGTAAGTCTTTCTTTCTCTTATCGTCAGTCTCTAAAGATTTCCACTCTAAAGCACCTTTTTGTAAAGCTACGAAGTCTTTCTTAGAGTTTAAAATATCTAAGTATAAATCCTGAGCTTTTTTACCTTTATCTTTATCATAGAATCTTTTACCTAACTGATAGAATCTTGGTTCAGCATCAGCAAAGTTTTTCTTTTGATAATCAAATAATCCCACTTTGAAAGACACATCTAAAAAGTATTTTCCATTTGGATGTTTAGTTAAATATGTATCAACCAAATTCTTTAAACGTTTTTCAGATGGATCATCCCAGTTATTTTTCACAGCTTTATCATGAGATACAATAGCCGCATATCTAGAGTCATGAGCTTTAGTTTCGTCCTTAACAGATCCACCCACTAACTCATACTGCTCGCTGGCTTCTTTGAATTTATCACTTTTAAATAAAAGATCAGCAAAGATATATCTTGCAGCACTGTTCTCATCGGTAGCCTTTTGATCTCTAAGGTTTACACGAAGAGCTTCTTCTGCAGCTGCTTCATAAACTTTTTTGTTCATCTTTTCTGCTGATTTCAACCAATTTTTGGCTACTCTTAGAGAGTATCTATCCACATCCTCAGCACACTCCTCGATTTCTGGATCTTCTAATTTTGGTGCTTCAGGCATTTTCGTTTTAGCCAAAACAATATCACACGTTTTATCAAAGGCTTTTAGGTTTTCAACAGCTTTTGCAATATTGTTCTGTGCATCTGAGTTTTCTGATAAACGTTTATGATAAATAGGCAATCTAGGATTAGAACTAAATCCAGATATCAATCCTGACAAAATCAACTCTTCATCTTTAAGTTTACCATGTCCATTATAGATTCTTGATAGTTTTTCAATATATAACGCAGGATCAATTTTCTTAGCCTGACGTTTAAAATACTCTAAGCCTTCATTTGAGGGCTTTGATTCACTAAAAAATAAAGTCATATCATTTAAAGATTCACGGCGTAAATCCAGCTTAGAATCTAAGCCCTTAGCCTCTACATCATGACCAATAGCGACCACTTTTTCCATAGTTAAAAGCGCACCTGATGGATCTTGCAAGTTGTATTTACACCAAGATGATTTGTATAAAGCATAAGGATAAACTTTATTATCGGGATACTGTTCAATAAGTTCGTAAAAAGCTAACGCTTTTCCAAAAATATGTGCTTGGAAAGCAATTTCTCCAAGTGCCAAAAGAGCATCCGCCATGACGGGCGAATCTTTAAGCCTTTTGTTTTTCAAAAGGCGCATAAAAGCCGCTTCAGCACCTTGTTTATCATCAACTTGCAAATAAGCAAAACCGTTATTGAAAATTACCATATCCAACTGTTCAAACTTAGGATACTTTTTTTCAATATCTTCGTACACTTTAATAGCATCTTTAATAAGTTTCTTTTCTCTTTGACTAGTTACGGATTGAGGCAGAAAACTCATAGCCTCTACACTGTCTTTGTTATCTTCACGATACATTTCAAATACACGTGCTGAGCGAGATTGGCTCATGTATAACTCAGCCAATCTAAACAAAAGCGCAGGCTCAGTAGAAGAACCTTTGTATTTATTCAAAAGTAGTTTTAACTGATTCACAGCTTTTTGCTCTGTTCCAGCAGCAAAAGCTTCCGTTCTTAGCTCTTCAACCTGTTGTTGATTTTGCTTTTGATCTGCTTGAGCAAAAGCAACGTTTGATAGAATACCTAAACTTAATAAGCTATATAGTATCTTTTTCATAAACTATTCTCCAATCGTTGCCAATTGCAAGTCCCCGTATCCAGCAACAGAGGACGTATATAAAACTCTTTTTAAGGTTGCATAATCTAGACTCTTATCCGCTTGAACAAACATCGTTCCAGTAAATTTAATCAGAGCATTTGTTTCTTTCTCAATTAGTTTACTTTTTTCAGCTTCAGCCATAAGTTCTTTTTCCAGAGCTGGAATCAAATATAAATCCGTTTTCGCCACATCAGATGCTTTAAGTTTACCATCTACAAGTTCTGCCACCACTTTATCATTAACGATAATATATTTTGGCGAAACCTGAACCAATAAAGCCTCTTTAGGATCTGCACCTGTTGCTGAAGCAGGAAGTCTTAACTCTTCTGGTGGCAATTTAATGGCAGACGAATCCATAGATTTTAACAGAAACACTACAAGAATCGTCATTGCATCAATCAATGGAGTGATGTTGATTTTTGTAAGTTTACTTGACTGTGACTGTTTTAACAGCGCTTTAACCACACTCATAGATCATCTCCCATAATATTACCAAATGTGATGTCATCAAACATAACGTTAGTTTTATAAACTTGCCCCGAATCAATATCTGTCACTGGGAACTCTTCTGTTGAAGGAGCCACTCGCATGATATCCATAAGGGCTACAATATTTTCATACTTAACTTGCTCTGTAGGATTTAGCCTTGCTTGAAAAACATCAGGGTGAACTTTTTTAATTTTGATCAGCTCTTTTTGTATTTGCTCTACATCTAAGTTTTGCTCCAAAGATGCAGGAACCCTAGCATTACTTACGACATTCTTGCCGCGTTTAAGTTGAATTAACACTGTATTGTCTTTTGACATGGCAAGATGTAAAGCGACTTTTTCTTGTTTATTTTTTTCTGTTTGTTTGTCAATGGCAGTTCTTACCTCTCCCAGTACAGGCACTTTAGCTCCCACACTAAGAATGGTTACAAACGACGCTGTCAACAGCAACAATGGCACCAAGACCGTCATAAGTCCCAAGAAAGACGTTAAGTCTGCATTTTGGACTTCTTGCTCTTCAAACATCATTTCGTATATCTTGTTCACTTTAAATCTCCACGTAAACGTTCATCTTAAGTTTTTAATTCAACACAAAACTTGCGCTATAAATCTTAAGCTGCTTTAGAGTTATTAGATTCTTCTCTATAAACTCTACTAGTTAAAATATCTAAAACTCTTGTACCGTTCTCAGCACAATCAGTTAAAATTTGATCTTTCTTAGCTGATAAAATTGAGTGTACAAATAAAACTGGAATCGCTACTGTTAAACCCATTGCTGTTGTGTTCATCGCAACAGAAATACCTTCTGCAAGAAGCGCTTGCTTTTGTGAAGGGTCTGCTTGGCTCACAGCTGCGAAAGCCATAATTAGACCTTGAATTGTTCCTAATAGTCCTAACAATGGAGCAATGTTTGCTAACATACCTAGAGTACCTAATCTTTTTGTGACTTTGGGTACAATCTGTGTGAATGCAATTTCAAAAGACTTCTTCATTGACTCTTCATCTCTATCTGCTCTTTCAAGAATAGATTTGATCAAGTGTGCAACTGGCTTTTCTTTATTTGCATCACAGAACGTCACAGACTCCTCAATCTTGTCTGCCAAAAGCAAACTATTAAGTTGTGACATAAAACCTTCTGTCTTTAGGCTGTATCCAAAATATAAAGATTTTACTCTTTCAATGATTACACCAAGTGACATTACACCTACTACGATAATTACGTAACCGAAGATACCACTATCTACGATAAACTTCATTAAACCTTCCATTGTTGACTCCTCCTACAAAGTTAAATGATGGAATACTTTCCTATACTTTTCTAAGAGTAACTTCGGTCGAGTTGTCTGATTATTTAACGGCTTGTTTAAATATTTTTTAGCTCACCAAAACTTGGTCACTTCCAATAAGATTCAGTCCCAATATTAGATTTTTCATAATCTACACATTTCACTCAAATAAACGACAATAAAAAAGCTCAGGTTCACTGAGCTTTTAAGATTCAAATTATTTTTGATTTTTATCTAGATTAAGGCCTTATATCTATATTATATAAGTCTAGGCTGCTTCTTTGTTTTGCTTAAACACATCTAAAATTTGATTCAATGTAATTTTAGACTTTGGATCTAATTTAATAAACTTAAGTCCATATCTAAAACTAAAGGTATTGTCTAAAGGATTTTTCCAACTTCTTTTACTGACCACTTTGACTAATGCATTTAAGTTTAGACTTTGGTCATATTTAAGATGAATTTGAAATGAATGCCCAACGTCAAGCAAAGCATACACCGTATCAATACCCATTCCACCCTGACCAATTTCAATGGCATTAGCCCACAAACTTAAATTTTGGTGGTTTAAAAATACTCTTGAGTTCAGTTCATGTCTTTCATAACGTCTGCGGCTGTACAGAGGCGTATCAAATTTAATATCTGGATCATCTAAAGATTTAATACTGTGCTGTTGAAATTCGGATACATCTGCAACTTGGCTCCATGTTTTATCAGAAGATCTTCTGATAAAATCAAATGAATGAACTTTATTATCCTGAATCATTCTAATGACTTCAAAATAACCAAATGGTCCCAACCTTCTGTTGTCTTTCAGTATAAACCACGTAGTATCAGAATTTTCCGAAGTCATAGCATTTCCCTCTCTGAGTGCTCTTCGGTCGATAAGTCTCTAGAATTTATGCCCTAAGGGCAATTTCAGCAAAATATTAGCAAAAAGGTGAGATTTATCTCATTTTAAGAACAGACTGTTACCTAGCCCATTGATCGTTTAAAAATCATGTACTATAACGAGACACTTGAGGACTTTTGTGGAGCAAATTGCATTTTTAACGCAACTTATTTCGATTTCTGAATCTAAAAATTCAGTTTTATTTGTTTTTGATATCGACTCGACCCTCTATAATGTCAGTCCAAGAAATATCGAAATCATTAAGGACTATGCCCAGTCTAACGCCCAGAATCTGACTCCCGCACTGCAATCCACACTTATGTCTGTGACCCATCACTACACAGACTGGGGCATTAAAACACCTTTACTTAGGCTAAACCTTTTAAATCCCGATATGGAACTTCTAAAAAGTATCAAAAAACATTGGAATCAATTTTTCTTTTCTGGAAAATTTTTACATCACGATGAAGAGTACCCAGGTGCGGTGAATTTTGTAAATCAGTTAAGTAAGCATGCACCCACTTTTTATCTCACAGGTCGTGATGTTCAAAGAATGGGAAACGAAACACTGGAACAACTGAGCCAGAGCGGCTTTCCCACCGATCCCTATCACAATAAACTTATTTTAAAACCCAACAAAGAAATGTTGGATCATGAATATAAACTTGAAGAACTTAAAAAATTAGCTCTAGATTTTGACGCCATCTATTTTTTTGAAAACGAACCTATCATTTTAAATGAGGTCGTGACACATTTTTCAGAAGACAAAGTCATTCCTATTTGCATTGCCAGTACTCACTCAGGTCGCGCTGAAATCAATCCAAAAATTAAAATCATTCAACCTGATTATCGACTGAAAGAAGACTTATGAGTTTGTATGTGATAGCTACACCCATTGCCCATCCCGATGATATGACTCTAAGAGGGATTCAGATACTTAAAAATTGCCAATATATCATTGGCGAAGAAGCCAAAACTTGCCGTGCCCAGCTCAAATCTTGGGACATTTCCCCACAAGACAAAACCATTTTACTTCTGAACGAACACTCTAAAAGCGAAGACCTTAAAGAGCTTCTCGAAGTCTGCCACACCCATGATGTCGCACTGATCTCAGACTGTGGCACCCCAGGATTCTGTGACCCAGGCGCAGACCTGATTGATCTTTGCTATAAATCAAACATCAAAGTCACAACCATCCCAGGTGCGAGCAGCCTTATGGCCTTCTTAAGTATGTTAGGCACCCAGTGGAAAGAATTCACTTTCAAAGGTTTCCCTCCAAGAGAAACCAATGAAAGAACAGATTTTTTCAAAACCCTAGCCAAAGCCACTCACCCACACTGCTTCCTCGAAGCCCCATACCGACTGCACGCCACACTAGAACAACTCGAACAGCTTTGTCCCAACAAAAAAATCTATCTAGGCATAAATCTCACAGCCGAAAACCAAGAGTTCTACAAGGGCCCCATCAAAGACATCCGCAAAAAAGTCAAAGCCCAAAAAGCCCCTTTCATCGTCGGCCTGGAGTAGGTCGGGTTTCATTTCTTGTCTCTTTATCTTTATATATGGTCGAAATGCGAGTTCGGCTT
>JAMLIO010000008.1 GCA_023954155.1 Pseudobdellovibrionaceae bacterium
CAAAAGAATGCCAAGCCGAACTCGCATTTCGACCATATATATCAATAGATAAGAATCTTAAGGCTGGGGCCTCTTCTTGGTGTGTGTATCTCTGCGTTTGTGGTTGGGAGTGGAATGTTTGTGAGGTGACCTGATTACGGACGGGTTAGGAGCGTGAACGGGGTGAGGATTCGGTATATTGGAGTTGGGTGTGGGGTTGTCTTTGCAGAGTCTATAGTTCGGACAGGAGATGTGAATTATGAGACCAATTGAGAATACTTTGCCTAAGCTTCAGTATGTTAAAAATCTTCAATGTGAGAAAAGTTTAGATCAATCTAAAAGGCGATCCTCTAAAAATTTAGATGAACCTCGTAAAGACTTAAGGGTTTTAGAAATTGGGACGATCAAAATGACCTTCACTTTAGAGCGTGGTCATCTGTTGTATGGCTTTTCGTGATGTGTAGCGGGTAAGCGTTCGATTTGTGATCGCTTACAGCTAGGTGATGGGGTGGTCAGCAGAAGAGGGACTTTTGTTTTATCCCCTGTATACGAATCTTATTGAATGCTTCTTAAGCGTAGACGAAGGCTTTTGGGTGTGATCTCGATCAGTTCGTCTTGATCAATCCACTCTAGAGCGCTTTCTATGCTGAGAGGCTTTACGCGGGTCAATTTGATGTTTTCATCAGAACCTGAAGCACGAATGTTTGTGAGTTTCTTTTCGCGACACACATTCACACTCAGCTCAGAACCTTTGTTATAGTCACCAATGATCATGCCTTTATAAACATCAGTGCCTGGAGTGACAAACATACTCCCACGGTCTTCAAGGTTAAAAAGAGCATAACCTGTGGCTTTGCCTTGACGATCTGAAACCATACGGCCGTTGAAGCGTTTTTGAATTTCCCCGCGGTATTCGTCGTAACCATCATACTGGGTGTTTAAAAGTCCTGTACCTCTGGTGTCTGTTAAAAATTCGGAACGATAACCAATCAAACCACGAGAGGGGATTCTAAATACGGCGGTGGTTCTGCCTGTGCCTTTGGTGTTCATCTCAACTAGAATGCCTTTACGTTGTTGTAATTTTTGGGTCACACTTCCCATATAGAGGTCTTCGGCATCAATGTAAGCCAGATCAAAAGGTTCTAGCTGCACTCCGTTTTCGGATCTCATGATCACTTGTGGTTGACTGACTAGCACCTCATAGCCTTCACGACGCATCTGTTCTAGCAAAACCGCAATTTGCAGTTCACCACGTGCGATCAATTTAAAGGTCTCTGGTGACCCCGTGTCTTCAAGACGAAGAGAGACGTTTGTAAGAAGCTCTCTTTCTAAACGCTCTTTAATTTTTCGAGATGTGACATGATCACCTTCTTTACCCGCAAAAGGACCATTGTTCACAGAAATAAAAATACCTACAGTAGGCTCATCTACATTGATGCGCGGAAGTGGGGTTTCCACTTCAAGGGCGGCAATGGTGTCCCCAATTTGTAAGTCTTCAAAGCCCGCCACAATGGCAATGTCCCCTGCGGTGAGCTTTTGGGTTTCTACCTGTTGGTTGCGGTTGTAAGTGAACAGGGCTGTGATTTTAAACGCCTTCTTGCCATCAGCTTGATGGATGTTGACGCGCGCACCTGTTTCAATAGTGCCTGATTGGATTCGGCCAATGGCTAGACGACCCACATAGGAGTTATAACCAATATTGGTGACTAGCATTCTAAAGGGCTGGCCGTCTTCTACTTTTGGAGGAGGGACTTCAGATAAGATCAGGTCAAACAGGACAGAAAGATCGGTTTGCTCTGTCACATCTTCAAGTTGCAGGGAGGCTTTGCCTTCTCTGGCAATGGCGTACACGGTTTTAAAATCGGCCTGCTCTTCTGTGGCATCTAACTCAATAAATAAGTCAAAAGCTTCGTTTAACACTTCGTCAGCGCGAGCGTCTTTACGGTCAATTTTATTGATGCACAAAATGATCTTTTTATTTTGCTCTAAGGCTTTTTTTAAAACGAAACGAGTTTGAGGCAGGGGGCCCTCACTGGAGTCGACTAGCAGAATGGCACCATCCACCATATCCAAGATACGCTCCACTTCGCCACCAAAGTCACTGTGCCCTGGGGTGTCGACAATGTTCACCTTCACACCTTTATATTCAAAGGAGGCATTTTTGGCAGCAATAGTGATCCCACGTTCTCTTTCAAGATCCATAGAGTCCATCATTCGTTCTTCGACGTGTTCGTTGTCTCTGAACATTCCGCTTTGTTTGAGTAAATGATCCACGAGTGTTGTCTTCCCGTGATCCACGTGGGCAATAATCGCAATATTTCTAATTTCCATTACTTATTTCTGCAGAGATTTCTTAAGGAAATCAATGGGTTTGCAATTTGCGTGGCGCATTATTTAGGGTCTTAACACAAAAAATATTTTAACATTTAAACATTGGGGTAAGTTTTTTTCGTAAACATACACGCATCGTATGAATACAACGAATGATAAACACATGGAGGGGTTATGGAGATGCAAGAGTGGTTGGAGAACTTTCGCGTCTATGCACAAGATCACGCATTAGGCATTGTAGTGGCACTCGGTGTGCTGATGGTGGGTTGGGTTGTTTTAAGACTCGTTACTCATTGGTTTAAGGTGCATGTCTTAAGATTCTTTCGTCTGAATGAACTCTTCGAGCATATTATTTTCAAATTCGACCTTGAAAGGCTGATTGCTCGAGTCTTCTTTTTTGTCATGCTCATCGTGCTGTTTAAAATCGCCTCTCAATTTGCAAAGCTTACAGAAGTTGATAACTTTTTAGATAGTGTGCTGACCCTAATAGGCAATTTAGGTCTTATTGCTCTTAAGGCTCTGATCCCTTTGTTTGCTGCTGTGTTGTGTGCTTGGATCACCAAAAGAGGCATTTTATTTTTTGGCCACAAAGTAGGCTTAGACAGTCGCATCGGTTCACGCTTAGATGCGGGGGAAGCGCTTTCGTTTAGTTTCACAAAATCTTTGGCTGAGATGGGTTATGGAGTAGTGTTCTTGTTATTCTTGCCCGCCATTCTTGCAGGTTTAGGTTTACGGGATTTAAGCGATCCGATGCAGAAGATGGTGGAGAACACTCTAGCCTTCTTACCACAGCTTTTTGCAGCCGTGGTGATTTTAGCTGTGGGTTGGTTTATTGCTAAGATCATCAGAGATGTGATTACGGGACTCTTAGTTTCATTAGGTGTAGACTCTGTCATCCAAAAGATGAGTGTGGATCAGGCTACTGGGGGAGTGCAGTTTTCAAGACTGGGTGGAACTTTAGCTTACGGTTTAATTTTAATTTTGGTTTTTATTCAAGCCCTAAAAAAATTAAGTCTGGATGCTTTAACAGATCCTATGGTGAAGATTCTAGACACCTTTTTCCAAGCGGTTCCGAATATCTTGTTTGCTTTAGGTTTAGTTCTTGTGACCTATTTTATCGCTAAGATGGTAGCTCAACTGGTGGCTCAAGTCTTAGAGGGAATGGGATTTAATAATATCTTAGAAAAATTAGGTCTGACCCATCGTCAATTTGGCACTCAAGCAGGTGGAGTGATCTCGCCGTCACAGATTGTAGGTCATATTGCTTTTTATGCTCTGATGTTCTTTGCTACGATCGAAGCTTTAGATAAAGTGGGACTGGTCTTTGTGGCTGAGATTGTGAAAGAGGTCACTGTCTTTGCTGGACGCGTGTTATTGGGCTTAGTCGTCTTTGGTTTAGGACTTTTTGTCGCGAATATTGTGACCAAAACAATTCGAAATTCAAATGTGACCAATGCTCATATTTTGGCTCATCTTGCTCGTGTCGGGATTTTGATTTTAGTAGGTGCTATGGCGCTGACTCGCATGGGTCTTGCCGATGAGATCGTCAATATTGCTTTCGGGTTGATTTTGGGTGCCCTGGCTTTAGGAACGGGATTGGCATTTGGATTAGGGGGGCGTGAACATGCCTCTGAGGTCATCAAAGAAATACGTTCTAAGTTTAAATAAAATAAAAAAGGAACCTTCTTTAGGGTTCCTTTTTTGATATGGAATTTTAAGTTATAAATTATTTTGCTAAAGCCGCAGATGTACGAACTTTACTATTTTCTTGCATCAGCTGTTTGATCCACTCTTTTTGTCTAACAAGGTGAGAGGGGAGTTCCATATTAGGTTTGCTGAGTTGATTTAAAACCACAGTAGCCTCTTTAAGTTTGTTTTTAGAAACCAACAGACGCACTAATTCTTCAACCACTGTGCGTGGGTAAGTGTCTTTATTCATGCTTACAATCTGTCTATAAACATGTTCCGCCTTATCAGGGCTTTCTGTGCTTTCTAATAGTTGAGCATAGTGGAAAAGAGGTAGAGGTTCTTCTCCGCCACGGGCAATGTAGTTTTCAAAAGCTACGATGGCTGGAAATGGAAGATCCATCTGTTTACGTAAAAGCGCAAGTTCTTGCCAAGCTTCAGGTGTGTCTGTGCGTTCTGCCCATTTTGTGGCAAAGCGTTCAGCGTCTGGCAAAAAGTTTCGCTTTAAATTGATCTTGGCAAACTCATGATAATGCTCAGGTGAAGCTGTGCTTAGCAAATTGTGAACTTGCAGTGGAATCACTTTTAACGACTCCTGTCCCCATTTTGCGGTGTGCACAAAAGTAAGAATCATAAGCAACCCTGCCGCGAGTATGCGACCGATGGCTGTTTTTTGCTGTTGATAGTTTTGCTCTTGGGTATTTTTTGAACCCATCCAACCACATTCACAAAGCACCCAAGTGTCATCATGACGATGCTCTGGGATGTGTGTCCCACAATCAGGACAAATTCCATATCTTGTAATCATTTTAGACCTCCAAACGTCCAAGTCGGAGTTATATAGGCAAGGTCTGGGCCAGAATTTTTGGTTTCAGGAAGTGTTATAGGTTGATATAATGGGTTTCAAGTGACAAAAATGGGCGTTATAGCCTAAATTTGTAGGCAAAAAAGACACTTAAGTAAGGTGAAGCAGACTTATGAAACAGCAACGCGTGTTATCGGGCATCAAGGCCACAGGGGTTCATTTAGGGAATTGGATGGGAGCCATTCAGCCTGCTTTAGACTTGGCTTGTGAGCCTAACTTTGAGAGCTACTTTTTTATTGCCAATTACCATGCACTGAATGCCGTTCAAGATGCCCATAAACTTAAAACGATCACCTATGAGGTCGCGGCCACATGGCTGGCTTTGGGTTTAGACCCTAAAAAGACGGTATTGTATAGACAGTCCGATATTCCAGAGATTTTTGAGCTGTCAGTGGTTTTAAGTGCGATCACTCCCAAAGGCTTAATGAACAGAGCCCATGCTTACAAAGCTAAGGTGCAGGAAAATGAATCTAAAAATATAGAAGATGTAGATGATGGTGTGAATATGGGGCTTTACACCTACCCCATACTTATGACCGCTGACATTTTGGCTTTGAATGCTCATCGTATTCCTGTGGGTCCTGATCAAGTTCAACATCTTGAAATCGCTAGAGACATTGCACAGAAGTTTAACCATATTTATGGCAAACAAAAGCAAGGTGATTTTTTATTTAATCTTCCCGAATTTCATTTGAACACACGCACACAAAAAAATCTTTTACCTGGATTGGATGGAAGAAAAATGAGTGCGAGTTACAACAATCATATTCCCGTATTTTTGCCAGAAAAACAGCTGCGCAAAATGATCATGAAGATTGTCTCAGACTCAACCCCTCCCGAAGCTCCTAAGAGCATTGAGAACAATGTCTTGTTTGATTTCTATAAGTTCTTTGCAACAGATGAACAGATTAAAGAGATGACACAAAGGTATGCTCAGGGCATTGCGTGGGGAACGGTCAAACAAGAGATCTTTGAAATTTTAAACGCCAGACTGCAAGAGCCCCGCAAAGTGTATGATCATTATATGAGTCACTTAGACGAATTAGAAAGTGTCTTACAAGATGGAGCACAAAGAGCCCGCGAGCAGGCTCGTGAAGTGTTAAAGGGTGTACGTCAAGCTATCGGAGTATAAAAACTAAGGCGAGGTTTTAGATTCTGCCGCAGAGTCTTTTGTGGCAGGAGGTGCCTCTTTTGGCTTTGTTATGGTCGTAGTTTCAGCGGCTTCTTTATTAGAGCGAGCTCCTCTTTGGGAAAGAGTGCCTTCGACAGGAAGGACCGTGGTTTGTGAGGGTGTATGGGCTTCCGCCGCAGTAAGAGTTTCTACGTCAGATTCTGTTTTTGCAGGTGAAGGCACAATCGGAGCAATAGGTTGTGATACATCTTCTTCTTGTGCTTTGGAGGACTGAGGTGCTGGTGCACTCGCATTCACAGTGGCAGTTTGTGGTGTCGTAGCAGATTGGGCTTGCTCAAGGCGCTGTTTGATGGAGTCTTCTTGATTTTTTTGTGCTAATTCATCTAGATAGGTTTTTTGAATTGTAAATAGTTTTTTATGAAAGGCCGTAGTGGGTAACATTAAAGCACCAAAGGGACGTTCTACGCCGCGTTCTTTGATATAGACCAACGTGTCCCAAGCAAATGTTTCCGTGCTCTCTTGCACCCAACGTAAACAATTGGATTCATCATCTTTGGCATTACTTGCGGGGTTACTTGAGATGTGCATCCCAATAAAAAGCCCTTCTTCGTTAAAGTAAATGCCTCCAGAAGATCCTTGTGCTGTTGAAGCATTGGTGCTAATCACTGCTGGGGCCATAAATTTAATCTCAGCACTTTCAACTGTCTGAGGTAAACCTCGCATAGAGCTGACAAAGTACAAACGATCATTGAGTTTTAAAATTTCTGCATTGTCGTTTACTCTTGCAGGTTCTATTCCTTTAACAGGACGATCCAATTTAATAATGGCATAATCCATGTGACCATCCATTTTTGAAGCCCCGTACTCTTGGCCCTGTGGGCGAAACTCAGGATTGACGTCATAACGGATGTATTCTCGTTTCACACAACTGTAAACATCTTCGTGAGGTATGATGTCAGTATGGCCTGTATAGTTGATCACCAATTTTCTTTCTTTACAGTCTGTCGAGCGTTTATATAAATGAGCAGGGACCAAAACATGATCAGGTGTGATCAGAATACCTGACCCTTTTAAAGATTCTGCGCGATAGTCCCTAGAGTAGAGTTCGGTCTCACACACCATGCGAAGAGCGTCAGTTTTGGGGGAGTTAGGGACGGCGTTCATTTGGAATTTTTTAACTAGGTAGTCCCCATTAGGTTGTTGAACAAACCCTGATGGAGAAAACACACTTACTACAGCACGTGAAGCCCACCTGATAGGCTCAGGGGCTTCGTTTACATTTGCACGCCTAGAACCATTATCAAAAATTAATGCACTAGCAGTGTGTGCAAGTAAAAACGCCGTTATAAAAATAGAAACATTAAGCACCTTCATCGTGAGTAAAGTATATACTGAATTTTAAAATTTTTCATCCTTAAAGAGTTCATATAAAGGTCCTAAAACAGGTCTAAGGTATGAATAAAATGTGTTTTAAAGTCTTGAATGTGTAAAAAACTACACTGTCTAGAATTAGGATTTTGAGTGTCTAAAGTTTTGACACATGTAATTTTAACTCTCTGTAAGTACGCATAAAACGTCCCTTATTTGGCCCTAAATTTGCTTCTTTATAATATCCACAAGTGATGCTTATTGGGGGGAAGTAAGTGTTTAAAGTCGTTCTATGCTCTTTATTGATGATGTTACCTGTAGTCTCGCAAGCCTACTTGTATGCTTCATTAAAAGGACATGAGAATGATCTGCTTGTGGATGGACGGAACGTACATGTGATCGTTGCTGGTTATGGTAATGAACTAGGTATGAGCACTTATCAGATGGCTGTATCTAGAGCCAAACGTATTAAAGAAAATTTTCCTAACGATCGCGTTCTTATTTTGGGTTCCACGTCTTTTCATGAAGGGACAGTTCATCATAAAACAACTCCAGAAAGACTGGAGCAAGACTATGACATTAGTATTCATAGAGACTTCAAAGACGGTGGACCTCAAGCTCACATGATCACCACTCCACTGACAGCAGATAATTTCACTACGGCCACATTGTATGCCATCGCTAAACCTTCAAGCTTAAGAGAGTTTTATCGCTCTTCAGGTCCCGTGACTCTGACAGATGTGGCAAGTGCCATTAAAAGTGGGAGAATTGAAGGGGCAGGTAAAATTCGATCTTTAGATTTTATCACACATTCAAGTCCACTTGATGGAATTTTTCTTCATAATAGCACTGAGTATTACAAGCCTATTTCTGCACAAGAGGCCACACGAGCCAAAGCGATGGGACGAGAAGTGATTCTTGAAGATGGTAAATATTATGTGCGTGAGAACATTGCAGGGACAGACAAAGAATCCAAAGCGCAACGTTCACTGACGGCTGCGTCTTCGCAGATATCGGCTTTAAATGGACTTTTTACTGATGATGCCTATGTCAATATGGCAGGATGTTCGGGCGGGTTTGGAGTTGTAGAAGATATGTCAAGAGCCTTAGGGGTTCCTGTTTCAGGAAGTGCTAATGGAGCGGAAGTGTATGTGATGGATCAAAACGGCGACTATTACTACAACTACCCTGAGACGAATCCCAATGAAGGTGATAGCAAACCTTTATCCGACAGTATGAACGCCATGCTAGGCCATGAGTTAGGGGCCAATGATGATACCGCACCACCCATGGGTTTTAAACCTGCGATCAATATGTACAATGGATATTGGGGAAATTTAAGCAGTGGTACTAACTTTACAATTACAGCTTGTGTGGTGCGTGAAGATCAACGCGCAAGTGATTTAGCCCGATGTGAAATGGGTATGGCAAGACGAATTGAAGATGCTCTGACAGCCAGCAACTCTAAAGGTGAAAGCTTTGAAATCAAAGAAGGGATGTCTAGAGAAGAGATCGTTGCGGTCTCTACGGCAAAATATAAAAACTTTTTAAATTCTTTAAAAGAAAACATGTGTCCAGATGGCCGAGGTCTGAATGCCTACAAAGAACGATACGCCGAAGTTCGCAATCAGTGTTTTGCGGCGATCAATTCTCTGGGTGTATTAAGTATCAATTGTAATGTGAAATCACAAGAGCTTGCGCAGGCTAAATCTGCAAGTGAATTAGAACAAAAATTTCCAAGTAAATACAAAGAAGTCTGTACCAAGCATGCTGAGGAGTACATTCAAAAGTATAAGAGCTTTGTGCCCCTTTTAGACAGAGAGGGAAAAACTTTGGTGTGTGACTTAAATGGATGTCGAGTAAGACTGATGGGTTGTGAAGTCACAAATCAAGAAAGATATCAGTGCTTAAGTGATTTGAGTAAAGATTATCCACAACTTAGCAGTGCGACGTCAGATGCCTCTTGTTATGCTACTGACGGTGCCCCTGAACAGTGCTTAAAAAGAATTCTGGGTTCTTCGGGTGAGGTGTACTCAGGCGCAAACGCCAAGCTTAAAAGATGTTTTAACTCCAAACGTTGTGAGATAGATCAGGATTACACTCAAGCCTCAAATAAAGACAACTATACGTTTATGAATTACATTCAACACTATTTAAGTGGTTATGTGAAATTGGAACAATACAGACGAGGGGATTTAAAAATTGAGGGTGATCATCCTCCAGTTTTACCTTTCACCAACGCGAGCCCCTCAACTCAAGATCATTTAAATGCGACTGGGGTCCGATAAACAAGTATTGTGGTTTAAAACGAAACACAACTTAGGTCTGTAAATCTATGGCTTAAGTCTATGTCCATCCATGTGTAAAAAAATGCACTTTTAAATTGAAACTGAATAAGGCACACTGAAGGAGTGAACTTCTTTATTAGAGTTGTTGTTTTAGTTGTTGTCCTGCTGTCTGGCGTGTTCGCGTCTGCGGCTCCACTTGTGTTAGGGAAACGTTACCCTTTAAATACAAAAGCTGAGCGCGGCACGCTGGTTTGGCAGTTTGTAACTTTTAACCGCTCTATTTCTGGTGGGATCAACATTCAGCTTGAAGTTTACAATTCTAGAGCCAAAAGTCTAAAGTACTTTGACGAGTATCGCGAGATTGTAGATAGCTCTATTCAAAAAAATACGGTATCAAAATTTGCTCTTGAAAACTCAAGTGTGAATTTCAGCAGTGACCGCTACGCCCTTTTAACCTTTCAAGTCAGTAAGCTTTCAAATCTTTATTATATCCCATTAAGGGTCGATTATTATGATGGCTTTGAAGACTATTTGGTAAGATTGTATTTTGCTAAAGGTAAGTTTTCAATGGCCTCTAGGTTATTGCAACAAGGTAAGTTTGTAAACGCTGATGAGACAGCAGAGTCTCAAGAAGATAACAAGAAGAGCAAAAAGAAATCTAAAAAAGATAAAAAGAAAAAGTCAGAGGAACAAGAACCGTCTGATCAAGGCATGACATTTTCTCCACAAGAAGCCCCTGCAGAATCTGTAGACACTGGTGCTGCTGCTGATAGCACTTCACCAAGTGAGCCGTCTGTAGATGAGGAACACACTATTTTAGTGGAACCTATAGAGCTTACTCCTGAAGAGCAAAAAGAGCAGGATAGAGTCAATGAAGAGCTAAGATCTTTTATCGAAACAGCTCCTGACGAGACACTTTTACAAGAACTCCCAGAATTTAAGTCAGACCTTTCAGATCCTAACTTTAAAGATGCCTCTGACATTTTATTTGGCGAGAAACCTGATGCACCCAAATCAGATGAGGCAAGTTCAGACGCCAACTCGGAGACCACTCCTAGCCAAGATGAGACAGAGGAAGTAGCTCCTTAAAAAGCGTCACACATCGTACGCAGTCAGCGGTACAGTATTTTTGGTGAGACTGATGAGGGAGGAGGGGATGGTCCTTTGCTGAAAAGTGCGAAGCGGTTCTCCCTTAAATGCCTTCTATAGACAAAAAAAGTCTCTTTAAGCCAAAAATGCCAAATATTGTAGGGGTTTAGGTGGCAAAAGTCCCTTTAAATCCCAGTGATCTGGTATAGGGCTCGCATTTAAAGACTTGTATAGGAAAAGTACAAGTGATGAAGCAAGCCTTAGGTTTTTTAGCTCTATGTGTGTTTTACACCCTGTTTGCGAATGCACAGGATGGGGTAGGAGCGTCTAAGCCTTCTGCTAAGACCGCCTATGTGGATGGATTCACGTTATGTTCTGCGGCTCTGACTCGTCAAACAGGTGGGTGGGTTCAAACAGGAACCTTCAAAGAGGAAGCTGTTTTTGTTTACACTCATTTTATCAATTCCTTTCAAGCAGAGCGTCCTACAATTTTATATTTTACAGGTGGCCCAGGTGGGCACTCTCATAATCTAGATCTACAAGGGCGAATTGCTACGCAATTGGGATATAATCTCTTGGCCTTTGATCATCGTGGAGTGGGGTGTTCAAAGCCTAGAACTGAAGCCATATATTTGGATTCAGATTTTTACAGTTCTGTGAATGTGGTGACAGATGCTAAGGCGATCATTGATCATTTTAATCTTAAAAAGGTGAGTGTATGGGGAGCCTCTTACGGGACAGTACCTGCTACTATCTTTGCCAGCTATTATCCACAGTCTGTGCAAGCGGTTCTATTAGAAGGTGTGTTTTATCAGTTTGTGACAACAGACCACATGAAGAAGCTTGTAGATCAGTTTTGGGCGTCGTTATCTGAAGATGCAAAAAAGAAGATCGAATCCTATCATGCTTACCCTGAAACAAAAAATATACCTAATCCTGTTTTTCAGGTTTTAAGAGACATCAGCTTAAATCATGGTCAATATGCTCAGAAAAAATTTGCCGCACATTTAAATTCTATGGGTTCAGAGTTGATCGTCAATCGTGATGTGCTCTTAAACTGGGTGAAGCAAAATTTTCCTAAAAAGATATCCATGTCTACGGTCTTTCCGCAAGGGGTGGCCCCCACGGATGTGGATGTCCATGTTTACAATACACTTCTGGCAAAAGAACTGGGACGTTGTACAAGAGATTTTAATGCCGTCTTTTATAAAGTTATGAACGGTATGATTGTGGAATTAAAACAAATCGAAGATGAAGATGCTACAATGGCCTGTGATGAATTAGCTGCCAGAAATTACATTTCCACATTTAATCTACAAGAAATTGAGAAAGAATATATAGATACAGAGAACTTTTTAATTCATTATGAAGAGGATATCAGCCTTTTGTACTTTAAGAACAAATATTATAGTTTTGGTGATGTGCCGTCATTATATAAACCAGAACAGTTTTCTATTAAGGCTCCTGTGTACTACTTTAATGGGACATACGATCTGGCAACTCCATTAGATTTAGCGCAAAAGCATTATCGTGACGTCAACACCATTCCAGAGCAGAGTTATTTTCTAGCCTTTGATAGTTTGGGCCATCATCCCATTTTAGAGTCTTACGATATGGGTTCACAACAAGAAATACAATGTATGGATATACTTATTAAGAGCGCTTTGATGGGTTTAAATATAAAAAATAAAATGTGTACTGCTCAGAGTTTAAGTTCGTTTAAAATCAATGTTGAGCAGTAGAACGAAGAGGTAAAAATGATTTTTCAATTCTTATTAAGTCTTTTTGTTTTTTCTGCAGGAGCCCAGAACGTGGCTCCAGAGGGTCAGTCTGCGGCTCAAAGTGTAGTTAGCTGTGAGGTTCGCTTTGGCCCCTTAGAGCTTAAAAAAAACCAATACGGATATTTTGTGGAGCTTGAAGGTAAAAAGTATTCTGCCACAAAAGCCACCCATTCCATTACTGATAAATATGAGCGCTTGGATTTTGGTTATATGGGTCTTGATAGGCAAAGATTAAATCGTGCTGAAGGTCATATTACCTTAGTTAAATATTTGATGGGTGATGAAGAAGGGATTGTGCCTTTAAGTTTTGATCTTACAAAAGCTCGTAGCGCAGATGTTTTTTCTTTTAATACACCAACCTATTACACTTCCAACACCTATGACATTGTGCTTTTATTCGATTCTAATGGTCATAAGCTTGGTGGCTTAAGTGCTCCCTTTGATATCGGTGAATGTCGCTAATTTCTAATATGCGGATGTTCTGCCTTATACTTCTTTTGCACTTCCCATTTTTGTCACATGCAAACAAAGCTTGCGTGGGTTTTCTTATGGCTTCAAAAATCAGACTCAGCGAAGCTTTGGTTAATGGGGACTTAAAAACGTCTAAAAATACTGGTGACTTAAGGCCGCAGGAAATATCAGCTATTCAGATATTGGTAAACTCATCAGGGCTCGATGTTTTTATTACAGGCTCAGCGGCAAAAGGACAGCGTCGAGCTATAGACTCTGATTTGCCTCTGGCCGTTTTTGGCGGCTCAAAAAAGGATACAAAGAGTGACATCGACTATGTGGTCAAAATAGGCCTGGGTGATAAGGCGAATAGATTGCCTTTTCCCGATGTAGACTCTTCGTGGGGTGTCAGGGAGGTTGATTATATAAATCTTTCTAGTGGCCCTACAATACTTTTTCGTCCATACGCGGATCCTATTTTGATCGAAGGATCTGGTCGCTTATATTTGGATGATACTACGAATTGATTTCGCGAAGCGGGTAAAACTACGCTGGGTTGAAGGTTTACCCCGTGCAAACAAAGTTTACCTTCTGATCTGATCTCAGAATACTGACCAGTATTCTGAATACCGTTAACTGTATTCTGGGTATTGCATTTTAGATGGTGCCCGAGGCCAGACTTGAACTGGCACGTCCGGTGAGGGACCCAGGATTTTAAGTCCTGTGCGTCTACCAATTTCGCCACTCGGGCACGTAAGGAATAAACATAGCGATTTTTTGATAAAAAACAATCTTTAAGTGTGAAGTAAGGCAAAAAAACCTGTGGATCTTCACGAAGTTACTGAGAAATTTCCCTTAGATTTTAAAAATGCTTAATTCATCGTCAATATTCTATTTGTGATGGGGCTTGCGAGAAGGAACAGAGTGTGTAAAAAAATAGCATGTCTAGGTTGAAATCAGGTGCGATCTTATTTTTACTTCTGGTTCTGGGTTATCTACTTTTAACCTATAAGTGTGTGGCGCCTCCTCCTGAAAATGAGGAGAGAATCAGGCCTCAGTCTACAAATCTTAAATTGCCAGAAGAATCAAAATCAACAACGCAAATTCAAACAGCTGTGAGTGTGAATTTTGATAGATCAAAACCTTCTACGGCGCCTCAAACTCAATTAAGTCTCCCCACAGAAAAAAAGAATCCAGAGCCTAAATCTTTGCTTGAAGTAGACTCTCGTCAAATTCGATTTACAGTGCATGGCAAGTACGCCCTTGCTGGAGAGGACATTCTTTTGGGGGAGCTAAGCCCCAAAGACCAAGAAAAGTGGAGTGGAGCCGCCGTCTATGGACGCCTGCCCTGGTCTAGAGGGGTGGAGTTGTGGCCAAGAGGAATAGTTCCCTTTGCCATCAGTACCCAGATTCCAGAACAGCAAGTGAAGCAGATTCGAGACGCCATGGAGGTCTTTCATCAAAAGACCAGCATTCGTTTTGTAGACTACAATGGCGAAAAAGATGCCCTGCATTTTATTTCTGACCCCGAAAGGTGTGCCAGCTATGTGGGAAGAGTCGGTGGGCATCAGCCTGTACTGGTGGGGCCAGAGTGTGGCATGAAAGAGATGATTCACGAGATGATGCACGTTCTGGGTTTCATTCACGAGCATCAAAGAGAAAGCAGAGACCGTTTTGTGCGTGTTCACCTGGATCAAATTGAGCCCGATAAACTCATCAATTTCGATATCTTACCCCAAGACTATCAAGCAATTTATAAAAGACTTAGTGTCGAATTTGACCATCAGTCTCTGATGCTCTATCCCACTCATTTTTTTGCCAAAGACCGTGAAAGGGGAGTGACCTTATCTAGTCGTGATCCACAAACTCCACTTGCTCCCAGTGCCACATTGAGCGCAGGAGACATTTTGAAACTGCAAGAAGTTTACGAGAGAAACTTCTAAGACCAAATGTTTTTTAGAAAACTTCACTAAAGATAAGTGGTTATCTTTAAAAGCTCATCCCAACTTAGAGCCTTCTGCTGGCCAGAAGCTAGATGTTTAAGCTGCACCTGTTTGTGCGTGACTTCATCTGGACCAAAGATCACCACATGAGTGCTGCCATTTTTTTCGCACTTTTTCATCTGTTTGGAAAAGTTCCCTGTCAGCGAATAATTCACACTATGACCTTGATGGCGCAAGACTTCTGCCACTTGCAACAGATAGGTACGGTACTCGTGATTCATATCTACAATGCCAAGACTTGTGACTTGAGGGCGTTGAAATTGAGTCAGCAGTAACAGGCGTTCAAGACCTGCGGCCCAACCAAAACTGGGACAGTCAGGTCCTCCCATGCTTGAGATCAGATGATCGTATCTGCCTCCTGCAAGCAGTGTTCCTTGGGCGCCAAGTTCTGAATGTTGAATTTCAAAGACGGTGTCGTTGTAGTAGTCCAGTCCGCGCACCAACTTGGATTCGTAGGTGTAAGGAATTTCAAGAGCTTTTAAATGAGTCTCGACCTCAGCAATATAGGCTAAACTTTCAGAACTTAAATACTGTTTAAGCTCTGGTCCGCCGATTAAGAGTTTCTGATCGTTTTCATCCTTGCTGTCTAAAATGCGTAGAGGATTCGTGCTGAGTCTATTTTGACTGTCTTCAGAGAGCTGAGTTTTTTTGCTGGTCAAAAACTTCACAAGGTCGTCTTTAAATTTTTTTCTTTCAGGGGCTTGGCCCAATGAATTCAGTAAAATCTGGGCGTGTGTGTGTAGGTTTAAGTCTTTTACTATGCGCCAACCCAGAGCAATGATCTCTGCGTCTACAATGGGGTCCCTTTGTCCAAGACATTCTACACCTAGCTGGGTGAACTGCCGCAGGCGTCCTTTTTGAGGGCGCTCGTGTCGGAACATAGGGCCTTGATAAAACACTTTATAAGGGAGTTCGCGAAAAAGTTTGTGACTGACAAAAAGCCTAGCGATACTGGCTGTGGCTTCAGGGCGAAGAACCATAAGGTCCCCACCTTTATCAGTAAAGGTGTACATCTCTTTGGTGACCACATCGGTGTCATCGCCTAAGCTTTTTAAAAAGACTTCGGCGTGTTCAAAAATAGGAGTTTCGTGCTCTAAAAACCCATACTGTTGCACGCATTTTCTGACCACAGCTAAAACCTGTTGTCTGTGGTAAATCTCATCAGGGAAAATATCAGGGCAGCCTTTGGGGGCTTGAAGACGACTCATAAACACTCCTAGGTTTCTAAATTACTGTATCTGTCTTGCGGATGGCAAGAGTTCTGGTATCTTTAGGGCTAAAGATTTTGAATTCCAGTATTAGGGGGCAAATATGGCAACTCAGAAAAAGAAAGCAGCTAAGAAAAACAAAAAAACCAGCAAAAAAGCACAGAAAAAAGCGAGCCGAAAGACAACTAAAAAGGCCCCTAAGAAAATCGCCAAAACAGCGAGCAAGAAAGCAAAAAAGACAAAGGCAAGTCAAACAGTCAGCAAGAAGGCCAGCGCAAAGTCCAAAGCCAGTAAGAAAAAAACGAATAAAGCTGCAAAGGCAAAAAAGACTTCATCTAAAAAAGCAGTAAAAACTGTGTCTGGGAGCAAAAAGAAAATAACATCTGCAAAAAAAACAAAATCGGCAGGAGCTAAATCTGCACCTAAGACTAAAACCAAGTCTGTGACTCAAAAATCTAAAACCACCACACCTGCTTCTGTGGTGTCGAAAACTTCTTTAAAGGTGGGGGACAGAGTTCCTCATTTTGTCGCTCAAGCCACAAAGGGGACTGTGAGTCTGGACGGTCTTAAAGGTAAAAAAGTAGTGATTTATTTTTACCCCAAGGATCACACACCAGGGTGCACCATTGAAGGGCATGACTTCTCCAAAGCCCTTCCTGAATTTACGTCTCACAACACACTTGTGTATGGAGTTTCAAGAGACTCTTTATCTTCCCATGCAAGCTTTATTGATAAACAGTGTTACACCATTGATCTGATCAGTGATCCCGAAGAAAAGTTGTGCCAGATTTTTGGAGTGATGGCCGAAAAAAGTCTTTATGGTCGTCAGTATATAGGTGTAGATCGCAGTACATTTTTGATTGATGAATCAGGTGTGGTGACCCACGTCTGGCGTAACGTCAAAGTTGATGGGCATGTGGACGAGGTATTAAAAGCCGCAAAGGGTGAGTCGTGAGTGATGTGCGTTTAGATTTTGCTCAAGAGATTTATGACATCTCACCTGTGATCAACTCTGAGCTTGCGGTGTTTCCAGGGGATGTGCCCTTTAGACAAGAGACCTCTTTAGATCAAAACAAAGGGGATCATTTGTATCTCTCAGCCATGACGACCACCTTACACATTGGGGCTCATGCTGATGCCCCCTTGCACTACGGAAAAAACGCACCCTCTATAGATGTGCGTTCACTTCGTCCCTATATGGGAGAGTGTCAGGTGGTGCGTGTTAAAACTCCAATGGGTCAGAGAATATCTTTAGCAGACTTTGATGTAGAAGTGATCAAAGCTCCGCGTGTACTTTTTAAAACAGAATCTTTTTACCCTTATCGTTGGACAGACACTTTTAATTCTCTTTCTTCTGAGGTGATTGAAGCTTTGGTAAAAATAAAATCTGTCACCTTGGTAGGAATCGACACACCTTCTGTGGACCCCCACGATTCAAAAGATTTAGAAAGCCACAGCAGTTTACTGCAAAATGATGTCTCTGTACTTGAGGGCCTAGACCTTGAGAAGGTGCCTGAGGGGATGTATCAGCTCATCGCCTTGCCTTTAAAGATTCAAGGTGCAGACGCTTCGCCCGTGCGGGCCATCCTGTTGCGCTAAGTTTAATCCTATCGGATTTTGTTTCCGTTATGAGCAGGGTTTCTGACCAAGTCCAAATTGCCTTCGCTCACCTTAGGAAAGGCTTGGGCTTTTCTGTAAGCCGCAGCCAGTTCGGGAGAGAGTTTGTAAAGTGTGACGGCCTCAGGAAGTTTTTCATCCTGATAGTCTAAGCACTGTCCCTTAAAAATTCTTTTGCATGTTCCTGCAAAGAAATCCAAGATGGGTTCGTTGCTGTATTCGATGAACTGGGACACGATGGCACATCCATCATGCTTTTGAGCGCCACATCTTTTGCCCTTAAGTTCTGGAACAAAAATCACATCGCCAATGTTTAAAGCTCGGCGGTCGCCAAATCGTTGTTCATCACGAAAGGTCTTTCCTACAGAAATGCTATGACAGGGGTCAAGACACACTTTTTGATCATTGTATTTTTGATGCCCAAAAAATCCTTTACTGACTTGTGGGGCATAACCAAAGGGACATAGTGCGCTAGATAAGGATTCCGTGCGGTCAGTGTGTCCAAAAAAAAGTTGGTTGTTGTCGGTGTCAATGCAGTTTGTAAAAACATTCAGAGTGTCACTGTCGCAGTCTTCTTTAACAGGAGTGAAATACTTTGAAGGACTTCCTACTTTACCCAAGAGCCATTCTTTGTCCATACTTGCAGGGCATGTGGCTGACGCACTCAAAGCGATGAGGGTGGTAGGGATCAAACTGATTAGAATTTTAGAGATACAATTTTTCATAAAGATCATCATAGCGCACTTCCCGAGGCTTTGAAACAGCCTTTGGGGAAGTCTTTAAAGAGATTGGAGCTTAAAAACACAATATCGACCATGGTCCTGTTAGGAGTTAAAAATATCTTGGGGTAAGTGGGGCAAGTTGGAGCTTGAGATGAAAAAAGTAGAAAGCTTAAAGAAGTCGTTAAACACCTTGTGCTTTTCTGTAGCACTTTTTAAATACTCCGCTCCCGAAGACCCACCTGTTCCTACCTTTTGACCCAACATACGAAGCACCATTTGTGCATGACGATAACGCCAAACGGTCCACTTTTCATCTAAAGTGAGAAGGTGAGTGATGAGTTGAAATGCAGGCTGTAAAGAAGGTTGTTCTCGGTAAAGCTGAATGAACAAGGCCGCCATTAAGGCTTTGTGAGACAGACGCCAGAATTTTTCTTTGCGGAACTCTTCATACTTGATGGGGTCGGTGATGATTTCAAAGTTGTCTCTTTCTTGTCCTAATTTTTTTAAAGCACTTTGCAGGTCCTCACCTTGTAAGAACTTTTGTAGCTGCAAGGCCTCATCTTCAAACATTCTATGAACGGCGTTCTTGTACTCTTGCCAGAAGTTGTAGTTGTCCACTTGCAGATAAGGGGTTCTTTCTAGCCATTTTTCAACAGCAGTAAAAAGGCTGGGCCCTTGTTCTGACTTTAGAACACTGTCTTTGGCTTCGGCGTTTAAATATTGATGGTAAGGACATCCTCCCATCATGGCGCGATCTGAGGCTCTTAAGCCCATACGGTTTTCAATGAGTCTAAATTGTGAACTTTGAAAACCTGAAGCTGAAAAAAGTAAGTTTCTAAACTCTAAAAATTCAAGAGGCGTCATAGTTTCTAGAACGTCTATCTGGTCGATCAAAATTTTTTGAATCTCAAGAATGCGCAGCATGCGGTGGTTGGCGGTGTAAAGATCCGAGTCAGGAACAAAGTCTTTAGATAAGATTTTAATGATAGAATC
Organism: Pseudobdellovibrionaceae bacterium; assembly: GCA_023954155.1. Lineage (NCBI taxonomy): Bacteria > Pseudomonadati > Bdellovibrionota > Bdellovibrionia > Bdellovibrionales > Pseudobdellovibrionaceae > Pseudobdellovibrionaceae bacterium. Next base: position 19,513 of record JAMLIO010000008.1, read on the forward strand.
TAGTTCCCATATAATCTGTTTGAACCACAGTTCATAGGTTTGATGAATAATAATAAACAGCATCTCTTCGTGAGCGGGTTCACCCTTTTTCGCGCTCTCTAGGAATTGTAAACTTGTAATGTTCTCTACTTGTAGATAAGAATTGTAACTGAAGTTTTCATTTTTAATGCTCATAAGTCCCTCTTTTGCAAGCGCGCTATTTCCGTACATAGATCTATAAGATCTTGCTCTGTGGTGTCAAAGCTTGTCATCAGTCTGACTACACATTCTTCGGGACTAGAAGGGGACTCCTCTTCCCAGACGTAGAAAAAGACTTTTTCCCGCAAGGGCTTAATCCATTTTTTTTGCAGGGCGCAAAAGACGGCGTTAGACTCTACGGGGTAAAGAGGTTTAATGCCCAAGGAAGTGAGCCTCAAGCTTAGGTCTTGTGCCCTCTCGGTGCTGTGCTTTGCAATTTCAGTCCATAAATGATTTTCAAAATAAGTTAGAAATTGTTGGGATAAAAAGCGAGCCTTTGAGGGCAACTGCAAACTCTGTTTTCTTTCAAACTTAAAGGCGTGAGCCTCTTGGGGAGAGGTTTTACTGTTAATTAAAACCATCTCACATCCTAAAAGCCCATTTTTAGTGCCCCCTAAGCTGATGGCGTCAGCGTGTGAGGCGATGTCTTTAAATGTGCAGTTCAAATGAACTACGGCGTTGGCCAGACGTGCTCCATCAATGTGTAAGAAAAGTCCTAGCTCTTTACAAACAGCAGAGATGTCTTGAATCTCTTTAAGGCTGTACACGGTCCCAAGTTCAGTGGGCTGAGTGAGGCTGACGGCTTGCAGTTGGCTGTAATGCTGGTCTCCGCGACGAATAAAAAACTGACGGATGTCTTGGGCTGAAATCTTGCCTTGATGGGTGGGAGCTAAAAGCAACTTACAACCTATGTGCTTCTGTGGGGCCCCACATTCATCTAAATGCAAATGCGCCTGATCCGAGCAGAGGACCGTGTGCCAAGGTTTTACGAAGTGATTCAGAGCTAAAACATTAGCAGCACTGCCATTAAAAACCAAATAGGAGTGAAACTGGGGTCCAAATATTTTTTTGATGGTGTCTCTTAGACTCAGACTCCAAGGATCACCCTCATAACTGTGACAATGGTCTTTGTTTATAGATAGTAAAGACTCTAGAATTTGTGGATGTACACCTGAGTGATTGTCACTGGCTAAACTACGTGGGGGATGTTTGGGGGATGTGGTCACAATGTGTTCTCCTTATGGGACGAGATACGTAATTGATATTACATATCTGATTATAGGGCGAGATTTGTAATTGATATTATATATCTGAATTCAATGAAATAGCTATGTTGAAGATTGGGCTGCGTGATGAAGGTATCTGTAAGCAATCTGTGCGGCCAGTTTGGCGGTGCGATGATCCTGATCTAGTGGGGGTGAGACTTCATAAATTCCCAAAACCTGCACGTCAAAATGATCCAGTAAAAAGCAAAACATCTGCAAGAACCCAAGGGGCTCAAGGCCTGTAGCAAAGGATTGACTGCACCCCATGGCATAGGCGTTAGAAAAAGCATCAATGTCGACACTCACATAACAGGGGCGATGGGGATTGGTCTCTGATTCTAATATTTTTTTAAATCGCGTGAAGTTTAAAAAAGACTGAGGATAACGCTCACTGCTCGTATAGAGATCAGAAAATGAAATCACTTGTCCTCCTTGGGACTTAAGCCACTGCAAATGCTCTTTGGAGTTGCAGTGCTCTTGGATGCCGATCTCGTAAAAATCAAAACCTCCGTGCTCTAACAGTCGATAAAAGGGGGTGCCACTTGTAATGCCATTGCTCATGGGTCTAACATCTAAGTGGGCATCAAAGTTAAAAATAAGAGGACGCAGACTAGATCCTGCATTTCTTTTTAAGAAATATTTTCCATCCACATAGCCGTAGTCATGTCCTCCGCCAAAGCTGATCAGTTTTTGTTTACTGCCAAGATTTTTCTCTAAAGCAGCCACAGCGACCTCGTGTCGAGAGGCGAGATCGGGCTGAGTGCTGAGATTTCCCAAGTCGGAAATCAAAGGCAAGTCGGTGTCTTCACCTCTAAAAGCAGGAGGGGTCATCTTAAATAAGAACTCACGAATGGCATTGGGAGCAAGGCGGGCTCCTGGGCGACCCGAATTATTTTTGATCCCTTCGTCATCAGGATAACCTACAAGCACAAAATCACTGCTGGCGATGTTGGGAGATAAATAAGAAACAACACGTAAATCAGATTTGGTGGTTTGCAGGTGGAGGTCTTCGGGGTGAACGGGCTCAAACATACTTTATTCCTTTATGATCTCTCTTAGGATCAGTCATAAAGGAATATTAGCAGGGTCAATGTGAAGATAAAAGGGGCTCTGCTTACTTGATGCCCAGTAGAAGTCCCCAATGGTAATTGGAAAACTGACCTTGTTGGTTTTGTGGTGGAGAGACGGTGCGGTACTTTTCTGTTGTTAAAGCTAAAGGGATTTTAACCTGAGTGTTTAAGAGTTCACCCGTGGCATTGGTCTCTTGAATGGTTAAGGCCAAATGGTCTACAGTTTCCATCTTATCCTGAGCGCGCGGTTTAGCGTGCACCAGAGACACCCCAAGTAACGTGCCTTTCACTACAGAGGAACTTTGAATTTCTGCCCCACGCCCTTCCCAAAATACAAACTGTACTGTTTGCCCCTGACGGGTTGAAGGGAATGAAAGGCTTTTTAAATATCCTATAAGGCTTGGGGTGTTAATGCTGTAAAAAGAGCCTTCAAGCTTTAGAGCTTCAAAAATTGGATCTAAACTTTTCTCCCCATTCTGGTTCCATTTCGCGCGCGTTGATTCTGTACTTTTGAGAGGAATGGTATTGGTGGAAAGAGGCGTATCTATCTTATTGTTCCGAGAGATATAAAACCTCACACTGGGGTCTAAAAAGTCAGTAGTAGAACTTGGGTTAGGGACTGTAATCTCTTTTAAATACCCTAAACAAGCGGCATTAGCCCAAGACAGCGTAGGGGTGATAAGTGTCAATAAGATACACATGGAAAACACACTTTTTGTCATCTTTACCTCAGTAATTTCAATAAGTTAGAACTTATACCCTTTTCCTTACCAATAATCCAGCAATAAAAGTGCCATTCTATTGGGGGGGCTTGGGTTCGGGTTGGATTTGGAGATTATTTTATGTGCACTCAAAATGCTCAGACAGTGACGTTTGGCATGCTTTTGCGTTCGCAAAAGAATGCCAAGCCGAACTCGCATTTTGACCACACATAAAATAATCTCCAAATCCAACCCGAACGCCAGGCCGAGTGAGGGACTTTATCTGGGCTTACAGATGCTTGGGGTATGTGGTGAGGATTGGTTTTATGAGAAACAGACATGAGTGCCGTCTATTCTTACTGAGAGTTATCTTTTTTTAGTTCAGAGATAATAGTGGCTTTGAAAGGGTTTAATTTTTCTCCTAGGTCTAAAGTTTCTAGGGTGGGGATCAGTTCTGTGGCTTTTAAGTTAAGGGCCATGATAAGCGCATTGCGTTTTAGGCCGAAGCCTCGAGGGCGAGTCAGTGGGGTGCTTGCAAACTGTTTTTCTAGGCTTTTATGAGAGGAGTTTAAAATTTCAAGAATAGTTTTTAAACTGTGCGCTCGACTCCACTGTGCTGAGGGAGGCGAGGTGGGTTGATGTTTGTATTCAAAGACTTTTTGATTCCAGGGGCAAACATCTTGGCAGATGTCACAACCAAAAAACCAAGTACCAAATTTTTTAGCCAGTGCAAGCGGTGGGGTGGTTTTGGCTTCAATGGTCCAATAGGAAATGCACTTGCTGGCATCAAGTTTAGTTTTAGTGGGGGAGTCAGAATCTACACTTAGAGCTTCAGTGGGACAGGCTTCAATGCACTTGGTGCACTTTCCACAACGATCAGGGTGAACAGTGATGTCAGGCAAGGCGGAACTTAAGGGCAGACTGGTGATGATTTCGCCAATTAAAAAAAAGCTGCCTTTGTGAGAGTGAATGACACAGGTGTTTTTACCAAACCAACCAAGGCCCGCCTGGTAAGCAAAATCTCTTTCCATAATGGGTTGAGAGTCCGTGGCAGGCAAAAAATGGTGATGCGGGAAGGTTGATTTTAATTTCTCACAGGCCTGTTGCAGTTTATGTTTAAACCAATAATGGTAGTCTATCCCTTGAGCGTACTTGGCGATATGAAACGCTTGGTTCACATCATTAAGACTTTCATGGGGTTCAGGGTGATGAAAGTAAGACTCGGTGACAACAATGGTGCTCTGGGCATCAGGCAGAATGTGTTTAAGGTCTTTTTTGGTTTCAAGATGATCTCGGAGGTAGTGCATCTGTGCGTTTAGACCTTCATCGAGCCAATTTTGGTAAAAGGACATCGAAACAGGGGTGGTCAGAGGCAGGGCGCTCACCTGATCAAAAGAAAATTCAGTAAGTAAACTCTGGATTTGTTCTCTCACCAGATGACACTTATAATGAGAAGCATGGACGGTCAAAACATCTTACGTATTCTGCAAAAAGATCCAAGGTATAAAGACCTTCAAGGGATATTTTCTACTCTGCAAAGCGCAGGTCATGAAATTTATTTGGTCGGTGGATGTGTTCGTGACGCCTTATTAGGACGAGAGATTCACGATTATGATTTTGCAACTTCTGCAAAGCCTGATGAAACTAGGTCTCTATTTGCTAAAACTTTAAATCATGGCAAGGCTTTTGGGACGATCACTGTGGTCACTTCCAGTGCTCACTATGAAGTGACGACCTTTCGATTAGATATGAATTACAATGACCATCGTCGTCCAGAAAGCATCAATTACTCTGACTCTTATGTTGAAGATTCCAAACGTCGCGATTTCACCATCAATGCTTTGTACGCCAACTCAAAAGGTGAGGTGCTGGATCCCCAAGAGGGCCTTAGGGATTTAAAGGCCAAGATTTTAAAATGTGTGGGAGGGGATGACCTGCGTGGTGCTGAGGAGCGATTTCGCGAAGACGCCTTAAGAATGTACCGTGCTCTTCGATTTGCCTCACAGCTTGATTTTCAGATTGAAGCTCTGACTTTAGAGGCTTTGACCTCTTTATGGCCTTTGACTGCACATATTTCTAAAGAGCGTCGTTATCAGGAATTTAAAAAGATGGTCGACGCTCCTTATTTTGCACATCATTTACCGATGATCTTTGAAAAGAGGTTTTTGCCTTGGCCCACAGACCCAATAAATTCATCCTATTTATGCTTAAGGATGAAGCAAGCGTGGGGTTTTAATGTTCGATTTAAAATCTTCTTGCTGGAATGGATGCGTTTGCAATCAAAGACCAAGGATATGGCAGAAGAGATGTTTGCTGGATTAAAGCAGACTTTAAGTTTAACTAAGGAAGAGGGCAAGTGGTTGAGTGTGGCACTGGGGCTTCTCTATTCTGAAAAACTACGAACGGATGGGGAAGGACTTCTGCGCTCTGATCAAAAAAAACCAGCTCCCGCAACTCCCCACCTGCTCAGAACAGCTGTGAAAGAAATTTTACATTCTGATACATCTATAGCGGCAGTAGAACTATTTTTATCTTGGGGTTCTCTTTTAGATGTCAAAGAGATGAAACTATTTTTTATTTTAAATGTAAATTTACAAGAATACATCCAAGAGGACGTACTTGTGCAGCTCCGCGGACTTTTAGCAAAGCACACTGAAATGCCTAAGCCTTTGGTGAAAGCTCAAGACATTCTCAGTGACACATTAAAGGGACAAAAATTAGGAGAGGCCCTTTCTGAAATCTACAAACAGCAAATTCTTCTGGGCATTACAAAAAAAGAACCCCTCTTGCAGTGGTTCTTTAATCAGAAAGATTAGAATTTAACTTTTAGGGTCGTGGTGTAAAGATGGTCCAGTCTTTCGCGTGCAGGAGTCGCATCAGGTGGCACGTTGTCATAGCTTAGTCTGTAAGCTAGTCCTAAAGAAAAGTTACCAGAAAGAATGACATCTAAAGAAGGTTCAAAACGAATCTCGATGTCTTCAGTGTTTTCAACGTTAAGTTTGCTTTCTAACCACACTTTAGCAGAAAGAGTGTCTGAAAATTTATTAGAAAGTTCAAAATAAGATCTCCAAAAGCTAGTGTCAGATACGGGACCACTTGCAGGACCAGAAACATAAGCCGTCTCTTGTCTGAACGAGTAACCTTGTTCCGTAAAGAACTTAAGAGTGTCAGATTTGATGAAGTGGTAGCTTAAACCCAAACCGCCTTCAATTCGTTTCTCAAATCCTCTGAAGTTGTCTTTAGCCCATGATCCTAAAGCAAAGGCACCGAGCTTTTCGTTGAAAAGTCGCTCGCCTTTCAACTCCGCTAAAGAGTTTTCTGAAGTCAGTTCGGAAACGCCACCCACTTCCCCTTTAGTTTGAAAGTATTCACCGCGTAGAGAAAGGTTGTAGTTTTCTAGTAGTGTATATTTGTTTAAGGTTTTAAAAGTGACAGACTGAGACTCTGTGTTTCCTTGGTTTACAATCACACCTGCTTCGGATTCACTAGAAAAGCTATTGTCCTGAGCAAGTACGGCGGTTGAAAGTGCCATCACCACGCCAAAGATCAAAGACTTAAGAGCTAAGAACGTGAGACCCAGTGGGGTACGTGCTATACTGTGTTTAGAGCTATACATAAAGACCTCATTTGGTGTATATGGTTAATCAAATTTGTAATTTTACAATAGGTTGTATTTTGTAACCCACATTAAGTAGTATTTTCAAAGTAGAGTGGCAAGGGCAAAAGGTGAAATGATGAATCAAGATTCAAAAAAAAACCAAAATTTAGGTTCAATGATGTCTCAGACTTCCCCCCTAGAGGACACTCAAAGTGAATATGAAGGAGCGGTAAGAAGCATTCGCTTGGAGCGGCCAAGACGCTTAAGAAAGAACGCTCGAGTGCGGGCCTCTGTGGCAGAAACGGTGCTTTCGCCTGCACACCTGATTCAGCCTATTTTTATAGCAGAAAAAACTGAGGACATCGCCTCAATGCCTGGCCAAAGACGTTTAAGTCTTAAAGACTTAGAGTCCCAAGCCTTAGAACTTCAAGAGCTAGGACTTTTTGGAGTCGCCTTATTTTCCAAAGTGGATGAAAAGCATAAAAACCCACTAGGCAGTTATGCTCTAGAAGACCGTTTGTATTTTGAAGCAATACAGATGCTCAAAGAAAGAGTGCCTGCGCTACAAGTGGTGACCGACTTGGCTTTAGATCCCTATAGCAGCACGGGCCATGATGGGGTCTTAAATGAAGAAGGTCGGATTTTAAATGATGAGACATGTGAGATTCTTTCTCAAATGGCTTTAAAGCATGCTGAAATGGGGGCCGACTTTGTTGCGCCCTCGGATATGATGGATGGACGAGTGTATGACATCCGCTGTGCTTTAGAATTAGGGGGCTATGATGATGTGGGCATTATTAGTTATAGTGCTAAATATGCTTCGTGCATGTATGGCCCATTTCGAGACGCGCTAGATTCTGCTCCTAAATCTGGAGATAAGAAGACTTATCAAATGGACCCCGCTAATTCCAAAGAGGCTATTAAAGAGGCGTTGCTTGATGTCTCAGAAGGAGCCGATTATGTGATGGTCAAGCCCGCGGGATTTTATTTGGATATCATAAGCAAAATTGAACAAAAGGTAAGCATCCCTGTGGCAGCTTATCAAGTCAGTGGCGAATACAGCGCGTTGTGCGCTGCATTTGAAAGAGGATGGCTCAATAGAGAGCAGGCCATTGATGAAAGTCTGCTTGCTATTCGACGAGCAGGGGCTTCGCTAGTGTTCACTTACTTTGCTAAAGAGTGGGCGCAAAAAAAATCTTAATGACAAAATGATGACAATTCCAAATCAAAATTAGTCTAAGTTATAAGTATGACTGAAGCTATTAACGTTGTGCATATTCCTAAAAACACTCTAGGAATGCCTTTGGACCTTAAGGACCAAAGACAAAATGCTGACGAGCTTTTGGGTCTACACCGCGCAGCCCTATCTTATGCCCAGCTAGAAGACCAGTTGGATGCCGCACAAGCTAGAAATGAAGCCCTGCTTTTTGAAACCTGCTTAAGAAAAATTTGGATCGTAAAATCTACCGATCAACTTGTAGCCACCGATCTTATGGATCAAGGTGTGAGTAGCTTTAAATCTCAAGAGGCTTATAAGTTTTTATTAGAAGTGATCTGTGGACTTCATTCACCTGTGGTGGGTGAAACAGAAGTTTTTGGTCAATTTAAAGAACAAGTGGTTAAAAAGACTAACCCCAAACATTCTTTGTTTAAAGTGGTCAGTCAGCTTGTCACAGATGCTAAAGACATTCGTCGTCAGTACCTTACACACTTAGGCAGCCAGACTTACGGCAGCTTTTGTCGCCGCGTCGTTTTAGATCAAAACGCCGTGGACATGATTGGGTTTGGAAGTTTTGCACAAAGCATTTTGCCTTGGGTTTCTAAAGAGCACATTGAAGGTCGTATTTTTGTGCGTGATCTTCAAAAGCATTTAGGTCTTCAAAACGAAGAGCGTGATCCTTCTAAATCCAAAGCGGGTTCTTTTTCTAAGTTTAAACTTCAAGATATAAAAACTTGGGCGCAGTCAGAACCTATGCACCAATCAGTGCTCATTCTTTGTGCCCCGATAGCGGCACAAGAGGTAAAAGCCCAAGGCTATGAGGTGGTGATTGATCTTCGAGAAACCGCCAAGACCGATCCTATAGCTCACTCTCAAGTGATCACCTTACAAGATGTGTTTGCAGAAATCCAAAAGGGCTCTGAGCATGCGCTAAACCAAAAGACTTTAGCTCTTGCTGAAGCCAGGGCGCGTGCGAGTCGATTTAACAACAGTATGATGCTTCGTCCTTTTGGTTGGGACGATATATGTGCGTAAGCTTAGGTTATGATTATTGGTTCAAGGAAAAGTGATTTAGCTGTCATCCAAGCTCAAAGCATTGCTGAAGTTTTACAGTTGCAAAACCCCCATTTACAGATTCAATTTTTTCAACGCCCTTCCATGGGTGATCTTAATTTAGATATCGACTTAAATAAAACAGGGTCTAAAGGGGTCTTCACCGCTGATTTTGTAGAGCATCTGCAAAAAGGGGACTGTGATGTGGTGGTCCACTCTTGGAAGGATTTGCCTATAGACAGTCATCCAGAGTTTAAAGTTCTTTCAGGCCCTTATCGTGAAGATCAAAGAGACATTTTATTTTTAAAACGTGCGTCTGATAAAAAATCTCATCTTAAAATTTTAACTTCAAGTCCTCGCAGAGAATTTCAACTGCAAGAGAACTTAAAAGATCTCTTGCCCTTTCAGGCAGAGATTTCCTTTCAAAGCATTCGTGGCAATATTCCTACACGGTTTAAAAAGTATCTGGATTCAGATGCTGACGGGTTTGTGGTGGCTAAAGCTGCTGTGGATCGGCTGATGGGGGCAAGTTCAGAATCTTATGCCGAGATTCAAAAGCAAATTCAAAATGTATTTTCACAGTGTTTATGGATGGTCTTACCACTTTCAGAATTTCCAACAGCTGCAGCCCAAGGGGCATTGGCTTTAGAAGTGCCAGTGCAAAGTTCGATACTTCCCACTTTGAAAAAGATTTCTAATTTGCAAGTGGCCGAGTGTGTGGAGTTAGAAAGACAAACTCATAAGTCTTATGGGGGAGGATGCCATCAGGCCATGGGATTTTCGGCCTTGGCTTTAAGTGAGGGGATTTTGTTTTTCACTTCAGGGCAAGATGAGGGTCTAAATTTTAAAACTCAAGAGTGGCGACCGAAAAGAAATTTGCCTGCAAGATTTCAGCTGCAAGAGATATTTTTATCTTCAACTGTTAAAGTTCAAAGAACGACAACGCCACCTGTCTCCTTTAAGGCGGATCATTACTCTGAATGTGTTATTTCTCGTTTTGAAGCCTTCCCTAAAGATTTAGGGGCGAACCCAAATGCTGTGATCTGGGCTGCGGGGACAAAAACATGGAAGAAGTTAGCCGCTCAAGGCACCTGGGTGCATGGAAGTTTAGATGGGTTAGGTTTAGATCATAAACCTGAATTTTGGTTTTTAAAATCTTATTCCAAGTATTGGTTCACTCACGCAGAGGCCTCTTCAGAGCATCTGGGTGATTTTACAAAAGTTCCTATGTATAAAGTGAATTACACTTTAGAAGCGGGGGACCTTGAGAATAAAAAGATCTTTTTTTGGAGCAGCGCTGAGCTGTTTCATAAGGCTTGGAAGCTCAACTCTGCGGCTTTAAAGCCCGCCTTGCATGTGTGTGGACTGGGGCGAACATCTTGGGCGATCAAATCCCTAATTCCTGACGCACAAATGTACTATGCCCTAGATGAACAGGAGTTTTTGCAAAGAGCCCTGCTGTAGTGATAAGGCATGATGAGACAGAGATATAAAAGTGAAGACACAAAATAAAGAAACCCACAGAGACATAAAGCGAATGTGAGAATCTAAGTAAACTAAATAAAGAGGTCGCCGATGAAATCAGAAGAATTATTTAACCGTGCTTTAAAGATCGCCCCTGGTGGTGTGCACTCTCCAGTGCGTGGGTTTCAAAATGTGGGAGGTCATCCCGTGTTTTTTAAATCAGCCAAAGGAGCCACTCTGGTTTCTGTGGAAGGCGATGAGTATTTAGATTTTTGCCAAAGCTTTGGGCCTTTGATTTTGGGTCATCAAGATGAAGACGTAAAGCAAGCCGTACACGAAATGATTGATACGATTTGGACTTCGGGAACTTGTGAACCTTACTCTTTGGAGCTAGCCGAAACCATCAAGGAACTGGCCTCACCTGTGGTGGAAAAATTAAGATTTGTCAGCAGTGGGACAGAAGCTGTAATGAGTGCGTTGCGTGTAGCGCGTGGAGCGACCAAAAAAGATAAAGTGATTAAATTTGAAGGCTGTTATCATGGACATGTGGATTCGCTTTTAGTCAAAGCTGGCAGTGGACTGGCGGATGGGGCAGCGGCTTCAGATTCCGCAGGAGTGTCATTGCAAACAGCAGCCCAAACCTTAGTTTTACCCTTAGACGATGAAAAGGCCTTTAGAGATTGTGTGGATGCCCACAAAGATGAAGTAGCGGCTGTGATTTTAGAACCCTTGCCTGCTAACTTTGGCCTTTTAATACAACGCCAAGAATTTGTGGAGTATGTGGCGTCTTACGCTAAAAAAAATGGCATTCTTGTGATCTTTGATGAGGTGATCTCTGGCTTTAGAATGGGATTTGGGGGAATGGCAAGGATCTTAGGCATTCAGCCTGATCTTGTGACTTATGGTAAAGTCCTTGGCGGTGGATTTCCTGTGGGATGTTACGGGGGACGCGCAGAGCTGATGGACTTAGTGGCTCCTTCAGGGCCTGTGTATCAAGCAGGAACTTTAAGTGCGTCGCCTGTGGGTATGGCCGCAGGTCTTGCACAACTTAAAAAAATGCAAAGATTAAATATTCACGACACCTTAGAGGCACGTGGGGCCCAACTTGAAAGAGGTTTTAACTCTATAGCACAATCTAAAGGGTGGAACATGCGTATGTTACGCCAAGGCTCTTTATTTTGGTTTGCCGACACCTCTAAAGGGGCTTTACGTCGTGTGGATCAAATTCCAACGGATCATAAATCCTTTTATAAGTATTTTTTTAAAGGCTTAATGTCTAGAAGACTTTATATGGCCCCCAGTGGTTTTGAAGTGGGATTTATTGGTTATGCTCACACTCAAGATGTGATAGAACGTGCCATTGGTATTTTTGTCGACGCCATGGATGAAGCTTTAGGGAAGGCATGAGTAAGAAGTTTATCTTAAGTTTTTTATGGTTAGGGTTCACCACAGCTTTAGGAAGTTGGTGGGTGTACTTTAGCTATTTACAATATAACTCCCTTAAGCAATCCAGCTGGGAGCACTCCTCAGATGTCTTACGTTACCAACGTATGCTGATCTATGAGGGAGGATTCTTTTTAGTGCTAGTGATTCTTGGTGGTGGGGCTTTGGTGTACTTTACCCTAAAAGAAAATGAAAGGCTCAATGAAAAAGAGGCCTTCTTTTCGGCCTTCAGTCATGACTTAAAAACTACGATCACCAATCTTAAGATCACTCTAGAAAAGATATTACAAAAAAAATCAGGGATCTCTAGCCAAGACCTGCAACGCCTTTTTAATGAAAGTCATCGCTTAAGTTTACAACTTGAAAATTCGCTGCTTTTAGCACGACAAAAAGACATCAGAGCTGTCTTAAGTAAAGTCTCGTTGACCAACACCATTGCGTTTTTAAAACAAGCCTGGCCAGAACTTGAGGTCAGACTCAGTGGCAATGTGGAGCTGTATGCTGACTCTGTGCTTCTGACCAGTGTGGTGTCGAATATTTTGCAAAACGCCAAAGTGCATGGCGATGCTAAAACTATAGATATCCAAGTCGAAAGTTCAGAAGATAAACCTCAGGTGCAAATCCTAGTCAGTAATGATGGACATCCTTTTGAAGGAGACTATAGCAAACTGGGGGCAGAGTACTTTTCTCGTGGTCAGTACAGTGGGTCAGGCTTGGGCTTATTTATCAGTAAAAAGTTGATGAAAAAGATGCAAGGGGATTTAAGCTTTTGTGATTTTGAAGGTCAGTTTTGTGCGGTGTTAAATTTAAATCGGTTTAAGGCTTAAAAGGCAAAAAGATATGAAAAGTATTTGTTTACTCGAAGACAATCTTGAATTAGGTAGCTCCTTGGTGGAAAAGTTCCAAGAGACTAATTTTGTATGTCACTGGTTTAAAACACTTAAGGATGCGAAGACTCATTTAGATGTGCTCTTAAGTTCTGATCTTTTTATTTTGGATGTGGGCCTTCCTGATGGTTCGGGATTTGAATTTGCGCAGTGGTTACGTACCAATAAATACAATCAGCCTTTGATGTTCTTAACAGCCATGTCTTCAGCGGAAGATCGTTTAAGAGGTTATGAGTTAGGGGCTGAAGAGTACATCCCTAAGCCTTTTTTATTTAAAGAGCTTGAGATTCGAGTGCGCCACGTTTTAGACACTCATTTAAGCACAGATGAGTATGATCTTGGGGAACTTAAAATTGATTTTAAATCCATGTCTTTAATCTGGAGCAGTGGTGAAGTTTTATTTTTACAAAACAAAGACATGCAAATTTTAGAACTCATCATAAAAATGTCCCCCAAGGTGTTATCGCGCGATGAACTTTTAGATCGTGTCTGGGGAGAGGATCAATTTCCCACGGAACGTACCATTGACAACTGTATTGTGCGTTTAAGACAAAATTTAAAAGACTACGGCAAGTACCTGCGCTCTGTCAGAGGGGTAGGGTACCAGTGGATAGAAGTGGACGCGGCTGAACACAATAAATAACCGAAGAGGGCAACTTTTATGGTTGCCGCTTTTCACTGGAGATCAAAATGAACGTAAAATTTAAAAATGCTTTAAATCGTAGTCCTCAAGCGGTCCCCCCAATTTGGTTTATGCGACAGGCAGGAAGATACCATAAGCACTATCAAGGTTTGCGCTCCAAGTATTCGTTTATGGACTTGTGTAAAAAACCAGAGCTGGCCAGTGAAGTGGCCCTGGGTCCTATCCGCGATTTTGATTTTGATGTTTCTATTTTATTTTCAGACCTTTTATTTCCGCTTGAAGCTATGGGGATGGGTCTTGATTATAAACCAGGCCCAGTACTGGGTTGGCACTTAGATGCCACAAATATAAATCGTCTCACACCATGGGAAGATGCTGTGAGAGGAGTCGAGTTTCAAAAAGACGCTGTGCGGGCCACACGTGAACTTTTACCTCAAGACAAGAGTTTAATTGGATTTGTCGGTGGACCATGGACGCTGTTTTCTTATGCCGTAGAAGGCAGTCATAAGGATGGCCTTAAGAAGACCAAACAAAATTTATCTTTATTTAATACTTTTTGTGAAAACTTAGTTCCTCTACTTAAAGCCAATATTGCCTTACAGCTTGAAGCGGGATGTGAAGTGGTGATGATCTTTGACACCTCTTCTGGAGAGTTAAGCCCACAGGATTATCAAAGCTATGTGGTGCCTCAGATTTTAAAATTAGCGGAGACCTTCCCTAAAAGACTGGGTTACTATTCTAAAGGCACTACAGGGGATCACTACACTCAAGCACTTTATAGTGCCGCTTGGGCAGGTTTAGGCTTTGATCATCGTTGGGACATCAAGGCGGCTTTACAAAATTCTAAGCAACCTGGTTTTGTGCAAGGCAATTTTGATCAGTACTTTTTATTTCAAAACACAGAGGATTTTAAACGCAGCGTGGATCAGTACTTGTCACGTCTTCAGGAACTCAGTCCCAGTGAACGTGCAGGGTGGGTGTGTGGTTTAGGACATGGAGTTTTACCAGAAACTCCTGAGGATCATGTGAAATATTTTGTTCAAAGAGTCAGAGAGGTGTTAGGTGAGTAGTGAACTGTTAAATAAATATGATGTGCCCGCTCCTCGATACACCAGTTATCCTACGGTGCCCTATTGGAATGATGATCCCACATCAGAAGAATGGGTGACATCCCTAAGAAAGTATTTTTCTCAAGACCACACCACGTGGTCCATGTACATTCATATTCCTTTTTGTGAAACTCTATGTACATTTTGTGGATGTAATACCATTATCACCAGAGACCACAAAAGAGAAAACCCCTATCTTGAAAATTTAATCAAAGAGTGGAAGCTTTACGTAGAAAAAGTTCCAGAGATCAAAACCAAACCTTTAAAAGAGCTGCATCTAGGTGGCGGAACACCTACTTTTTTTTCGGCACAGAATCTTTCGCAGTTGATTTCAGAAATTCTTAAAGATGTCACCTTAGCTGAAGATTTTGAAGGAGGCATTGAAGTTGATCCTAGAAGAACCAAAGAAGATCAATTGCAAGCTCTTCGTGAACTTGGATTTTGTCGAGTCAGTATGGGCGTTCAAGATTTTGATCCTGAAGTGCAAAGACTGGTGAACCGCATTCAACCTGAATCCATGACCTATGATCTGACCCAAAAAGCGCGCGCACTAGGGTACTCTTCAGTCAATTATGATCTGATTTATGGCTTGCCCAAGCAGACCCCCGAAAGCATCGAGGTTTTAGCGCAAAAGACTTTGCAACATAAACCTGATCGTATCGCACTTTACTCTTTTGCTATGGTGCCTTGGATTAAACCTACTCATCGAATTTATAAAGATGAAGATTTACCTCAGGGTGCAGACAAGCGTCGACTGTATGAAATTGCTCGTAATATTTTAACTGAAGGTGGGTATGTTGAAATCGGTATGGATCACTTTGCCTTAAAGACGGACTCTTTGTACTCGGCAACTGAAAACCAAACCTTGCATCGTAATTTTATGGGTTACACTCCTTTTAGAACTAATATTTTATTGGGTTTAGGTGTGAGTTCTATTTCAGAAACTCCAGATTGCTTTCATCAAAACGAAAAGAAACTTCCCGTGTACGAAAGAATGTTAGAACAAGCTGAACTGACGACATTTCGAGGGCACAAGCTCACCGCTTTAGATCAAAGACGTCGAGAACAGATTTTAAATTTGATGACATTGTGGGAAGCGCAGTTAGATGATCAGGTTCATGAAGAACGTATTAAGGAGTATTTGACTGAGATGATTGCTGACGGTTTGGTGGAAGTGAAAGACCTTAAAATGCGCATCACAGATAAAGGGCAACCTTTTTTAAGAAATGCGTGCATGGCTCTTGATGAGCGTTTAAGAGAAGTGTATCCCGATAAAAAAATATTCTCTCAATCACTATAGGGTCAAGCTATGAAAAAAGTGGCCGTAATAGGTGGGGGATTTTCAGGACTTTCGGTGGCGTGGGCTCTATGTAAAGAAGCTCATCGTCAGAATTGGGATGTGCAGATCGACATCTACGAAAAGCACTCTTGTCTTGGGGGACTGCTGCAAACCCAAAGAGACACGTGGGGACTGGTTGAGCCTGCGGCGAACTCGATTTTAGTTTCTGAGGCCGTAGATGAAATGGCTAAAGACTTTGGTGTGACTTGGGCTAAGAAGAAAAAGACCTCGCGCAAACGTTGGGTGATGACGGCAAAGGGTCCATCAAGATGGCCTTTGAGTGCATTTCAAACTTTTAAAAATTTAGATCGTCTGTTGGGTGTAGCTAAAGGCAGCCCCAGATGGATATTTAAAGAACAAGAGACCATCAAGCAGTGGGGCGATCGGGTGTTTAGAACTCCGCAAGTGGTGGATGAGTTCATCGGTCCTGCTTTATCAGGAGTGTATTCCAATCGACCGCAAGAACTTTCAGCCAGTTTATGTTTAAGTTCGCTGTTTCAAAAACCCCAACCTAAATCTAAAGGCTCTATGGCTCCCGAAACAGGAATGCTTGAGTTTTTTGAAAAAGCAGAAGAGTTCTTTAAACATCAAGCTTCTGTCAGTGTGCATTTAGATACTGAGATTCAGGACGTGAAGTCTTTGGGGGCTGATATTGTGATAGACTGTAGGCCCAACGCTTTAGGGCTTAAGATCAACTACAATCACATGACTAGCGTTTCCGTCTTTTGGCCTGGGGAAGGTCGTCCTAATATTGAAGGATTTGGGTGTCTGTTTCCGCATTCAGACAAATATATTGGAGTGCTGTTTGACACCGATATTTTTGAGGGACGCGCTTCGCAAGATGTATTTTTAGAAAAGTGGATCATTAAAAATCCAGAACCTCAAACTCAGTGGACGGAAAAAGATACACAAGA
Source organism: Pseudobdellovibrionaceae bacterium (assembly GCA_023954155.1). NCBI lineage: Bacteria > Pseudomonadati > Bdellovibrionota > Bdellovibrionia > Bdellovibrionales > Pseudobdellovibrionaceae > Pseudobdellovibrionaceae bacterium. The sequence continues at coordinate 36,236 of JAMLIO010000008.1, forward strand.
CCTTCTAGAATTTAGATTTAAGAATCTACAGCAAAATGCCAAATCTTTACAACGTTCAAATGTGGAACCCTTAAAAGTATGTGCCTTTAGTTTATCAAGAGCGTTGCCCAAGTATGATCTGAATTTAGAAGCCCAACTTAACGGTGCCACTAAAAAATACTTTATGGGTTCAAAGATCTATGTCGATCGTAATAATGACAAGCATATTTTTCATGGAAATTATTTGGGTGAGATAGGACTAAATAAGATTCTTCATAAGTCCATACTGATTGCAAAGTACGTGGGTGACATTACAGCTAGTGGAGCAGTATGAAAAAAGCAGTTTTAATGATCAATATCGGTTCTCCAAATAGTTTAGACCTTAAAGATGTTAAAGATTATTTAGAGCAGTTTTTAATGGACCCTCGTGTGATCAATTACCCGTATTGGTTAAGATACTTATTATTTAAAAAAGTGATCATTCCTAAGCGCACCCCTAACTCGGCAGAAGCTTATGAACAAATTTGGCAAAAAGAGGGTTCCCCACTTCTGATCTACACTCAAGAGCTTGTGGATAAGATGAATGAAAAAGATAAGGAGTATGATTGGTTCTGGGCCATGCGCTACTCTAAGCCTACGGTGGCTTCTCGGCTGCAAGAGATTATAAATAGGGGTTATGAAGAGATTGTGATTTTCCCTGCTTATCCCCAATTTGCCGACTCTTCGACAACGTCGTCTTTGGATGTGGTGCAAGATTTTTTTAAAGAACCCCAAATGTGCAAACTATGGCAGGGCAGAGTTAAGTACGTTGAAGACTTTTATAAGAATAAGGATTTTATTTCTAATATCGTAGATCAATGTCAGAATCAGACTAAAAAGTTCACAAGTGCAGATCATGTGCTGTTTTCTTTTCATGGTCTTCCAGAAAGTCATCTGCGTTTGATTCATAAAAGTTGCAAAAGTGCACAGTGTGAAACTCAAATCAGTTCTGAAAATCAAAAGTGTTACAAAGCCCAATGCTATCAAACCGCAAAGGCTGTTGCAGAAGGTTTAGGAATTCAAGATAAGTATTCTGTGTCTTTCCAAAGCCGCTTAGGCCCTAGCAAGTGGATTGAACCTTATACAGATGTTGTTGTAGAAGATTTAGCTCGTAAAGGCACAAAGTCTTTAGTGGTATTTTCTTTAGCCTTTGTCACAGACTGTTTAGAAACTCTAGAAGAGTTAGATATCCGCCTTAAAGACTCTTTTTTATCTTCGGGTGGTACAGATTTTTACCGAGTCCCTTGTTTGAATCAAAACTTTGATTCTGCGTTTGATATTATAAGAACGGAAGAGCTGAAGATATTAAATCTTTAGAATTAAGCTTTAAATTTTTCAAGTGCGATAATGCGCATGGTTATTGCGCCATACCTTAATTATTATGCGGACTCCACTGCTTACCCATAGATATAATTTTATTTATAAGTTCAATATAAGATATTCCTATAGACTTAGCACTCATAGCAAAGTCTTCAAATTCCGAAATATCGGGATTGGGGTTGGCTTCTAAAATGTAAATGTCTTCGTTTTCTGAGACTCTTAAATCCATGCGCGCATAACCACTAAGCCCTAAGATTTGATATGCTTTTTTTGAAATCTTTTGCAGTAGGGCGGCTTGAGCTTCTGAAATTTCGGCAGGTCCAGTTTGAATGCCGTTTCGTTTGCGATAACTTTCATTAAATTTAGCATTTGTAGTGTACCACTGGTTTTCTGGGTCCACATCTTTATTAAATTTCAATTGCCACACAGGCAAAGCTTGCAGGCGGTAGTTTCCCATAACCCCTACAAAAAACTCTTGGCCTTGAATGAACTCTTCAGCAATGGCATCAGTCTTAAAATTTTCGTGGATGAACTTCACGCGCTCTTTAAGCTTTTCATCATTTTTAACAATAGAAGCTTGGGAAAGTCCCAAAGAGGCCTCTTCGTTTAAACATTTTACGATCACAGGAAAACTATCTATTTTCACTTTAGTCTGAGGCGTATTTAAGGGAAAGACCTGAAACTCTGCCGACTTGATCTTGTGAAAGGCCAAGATCTTTTTAGATAAGGCCTTATCCCTAGCTAAAATCAGTCCCTTAGGATTGCACCCCGTATAAGGTATCCCTAAAAGTTCTAAGTGACTGACCACATTCTGATCCAGAGTGGCTTCACCATTAAACTCTTCAAGTAAATTAAAAACAATACTGGGTTTAAATTCAGAAATAGTATCAGTAATGATCTGTAGGTTCTCATACACCCCAAGAACATGCACATTATGACCCGCAGTAAGAAGAGCCTGCTTGACCTGATACTCTGTCACCCAAGGTGTATTATCCCAATCCACAATAGAAGGATCTTCAACCTCTGGCGGCACTAAATCCTGATGCACAAGCAATAACACCTTCATAAAAAAGCCACCCTTCTTAATATATTACACGACGAAGCTAAGAGTTTGTAAAGACTAGAATAAAAAGAAACCCCAAAACAACAAAAGAAATCAACAGATCGTTTTTAATTCAAAAATATTTAAAGATAACGAAAACACACAATATCAAGCGTTTGATAATTAAAAGCTTAACATTAAAAATTTAAAATTTCACTAAGACAAAGAAAACAACTTCACTCACTTTACCCGATTAACTGAGACTTTGGGTCTTGGGGTGGGGATTTTCTATATATGGTCGAAATGCGAGTTCGGCTTGGCGTGATTTTGCGAACGCAAAATCATGACAAACGTCACTGTCTGAGCATTTTATATATAGAAAATCCCCACCCCAAGACCCAAAGGGGCTACATTTTGATTCCCATTTTACCTGAGTAAATTAAATTCATATTATAGATACAAAGCATAGAAACAAGTTCAAGACTGGTCGTCTTTTCAGTTTTAATCAGAAAGGCTTTGTTCTCTTTGCAAAATTCAAGGATCTCGTCATACATCTGCCCAAGGGTGTAGGCGTCTTGCCCCGTCCACTTGGACAGAGTTTCAAGAATATGTGGCCGCTCTTTTTTTAAAAACACAGCAGCAGATTTGTTTTTCTTATAAGCTGTGGACGAAGAAAATAAATGAAACACAATAGGGGTCAGATCCATTTTTTCTTCAGAAGATAAATAAGACATTTGGTCATGATAAAAGGTCTTTAGTTTTTTTGTGCTTTTGACAATGTTTCCTGGACGTTTTCTGACAAACACCTTGGGGCTTTTGCCTTTAATGCCCTTCATGGTTTGATCCACGAACTTTAATTTTTCTAAAGCCAGAGGCCAATTTTTATATTTGCTCTTCCATTTAGACGAGGGGCTTAGCCAAGTGGCAAAGGTCTCGGCCCAATCCTCATCGGGATGAGCTTGGGCGTACCAAGGGTTAATGTGGCTAACAAAATTTTTATAGTTCAATCTTGGGTAATAGGATTCAGGGTATGGCGCCGAGGACAAACCAAAAAGTTTTTGTCGTTTGCGTGACATTCTTAAATGGAAGGCGTTGTCTATGGCATGTCCCGCTTCATGGCGCAAAACCCGCATACAGTCTTTGGGGTCAGCACCTTCGGGTGGAGCACCCATGATCGCCGCATGCAGGGCGATCAATCGAGGATGAACCAGATAAAAGGGCACGGCAATGCCAGGCACTCCATCAGTGGCGTACCACTCGCTAGCAATCCAAAAGTGAGGTTTAAATCTTAAATCTTTTTCAGAAAGTTCTTTATAAAGAGCCTTAATAAAAGGAGTCAGACGCGAGTGACGAAGAGACAAGTTCAGATCGCAAAAGCGTAACTCTAAAAGCTCTTTATCAGTAAGAGAGGTCCACCAGTCCGTCTTTTGTCTTTTTGCCATAAAGCTGATTTAGTCTTCGCAGAGTGTTTCTATCACGGACCATTTTCCTGCCCACAGTGTCCATTCGGTACTGCAGAGGTAGTACTCATAACCCTTGCAGGGATAAATGGGGCCGTAGACTTTAGTGATCACGCTGAAATTTTTTAAAGCATGGGTCAGAAGGTTATCGGTAGTTTCAAACCCCTCAAGATAAAAATGTTTAAGTCCACAAGTCATTCCATGAGCATCTTGAAACAAATAAGACTCTAAGGAGGCTTCTGTCTCTTGCACCACAGACGCAAGATCAAGTCCAGTGATGGTAAGCACCTCATTTTGACTTAAAGGTGTGACTGCGGCCTGGAGATTTTGTAGGTGTAAAAATAGGGGAATGGCAAACGCAAAAAATAGTGGGATTTGGTTTTTCATATCTATCCTTTGTAAGGGCATTAAGTCCAAATTCTACGTAATCGTTTATGCGGCCCAGAGCCTGGGATGTCAAACTCTGCACCATGAATTTTAAAGCCAAAACTAGTATAGAGATTAAGAGCCGATATTCTGGCATTACACCAGATCATCTCGGCCTTGGGTTCGTTGTCAATCAGATGGTTGAACATCATTTCCAGTAGAGTATGGCCAATGCCTGAGCCTTGAAATTCAGGCAGCACGGCCATACCTCGAATCCTAAAGATGCGCTCTGATAACACCTCGTCCTCGTCTTCAGGAATCAAAGTGCCAACGCCCACAAGTTTCGCTCCTTCAAAGGCGCCAATATGTAGAGTGCGAGGGTGGAGGTCTTGGGCATAAGTGACCCGCTGGGGGGGGCCGTGGGGATGAAGAACGGCTTGTCTTAAGCCTAAAATGTCTTCAAGCATACTGGGGTCTAAAACCTTAAAACTTCTAGGGGGAATGTCGTTTTGCCAAAAGACCATAGACTATAAATCTCTGAGTGGAACTTGAAGGCTGATGGGACAATGATCCGAGATGTAGTCCTTGTAATATTTGGGATTTTCATAGGACTTAGGCTCTTTAGAGGCATGTAATGAACAAGCCACAAACATCTCATAAGTGTTTAGCCAATTGGCTTTAGGCACAAGTAAGTAATCAAAAAAGCGATTTTTACCACTGCCTAAGTGGGTGGTCAGAGCAAACTCGGTGTGGAGCTCTAAAGAGCGACGGTCGGCTTGATCAAGATAAAGATAAATGTCGTCCTTTTTCATGCGGGTAGAGTCTTTGCTAAAAGCATTGAAGTCTCCACCAATCACAAGGCCTTTTTCTTTATGAAGACCTTGTTCAATGATTTGATCAAATAAAGAGGCCATTTGCTGTACGCGAAACTCGGAGTGCATGGGACTAGCGCGTAAGTGCACGTTGATGGTGTGAAGGAATTTGGTTTTGTTCTGCAGGGACTGAAATTGCAAATAGAGGGCATTTCTAAGACCAAAAATTTTAAAGCTGATATCAAAAGTACGATCGGTGTCGTGAACGTCTTTAGAAACCCCCACAGGAGCCACGGTCTTAGGATTGTAACAGGTCACCACATACTGGTAACTTGAACCTCTGTTGCGTGTGCTGAGGCACTTGTACCCACGGCCAATGGTCTTTTGCAGACGTAAAGGGTCGGTGATCTCTTGAAAGAGAAAAATATCAGTGTCTTTGTAATAGGTTTTAAAAAAGCGTGTGAGGTGTCCGTCTCTTTCTTCATCATTGTGGGGAGGGAACTTTTTTGACCCATACCAGCGCAAATTAAAAGACGCCACTTCAAGGGAGTTTGTGGTTTTGGCCAGTGAAGGTGAAGAGGTAAAAACCTGTAAGAGCGCAAAGACCAGTGTGCTCAAAAAAAGAGCGGGTAATTTCGATTTAAAGAGAGTGTGGGGCACAAACATGGGATGATTATCTATCACTCCTCTAAAGAGGCAAGGAATAACTCATGAAGACACCTTGTCATTCCGTGGGGCATTCCTTACACTTTAATTCTATGCATCTCAGAGTCATTGCACCTAGTTTTAAAATCAGCGATGAGGATTGGGCTCGTACCTACGAGCTATTAAACCAGTCTCAGTGCTCCTATGCGGTCAATCTCCCGTTATTTGAAGAAGGGCAGCTGTGTGCGGCTTCACTGGATAAGCGTATAAAGGACTTAAAAGAGTCGATTTTAGACCCTAAGGCTCAGATCATTTGGTGTCTGCGTGGGGGGTATGGGGCCTTGCACCTTTTGCCGCACTTGCAGAAACTTAAAAAACCAAAATCTATCAAGCTTTTGATTGGTTTTAGTGACATTACAATTTTGCATTACTTTATCAATCAAAAGTGGGGTTGGCCGTCTTTGCATTACAGACACTTAAATAGTTTTGTAAAGGATCAGTCTGTGGCCGAAGGGCTCAAGGTCTTTCGTCAAACGTGCAAAAATCTACACGCTTCAAGCCCCTTGGTGTTTAAAGGGCTTAAGCCTCTAAATACTAGGGCCAAAGAGTGTCTGAAAAAAGGGAAGTCCATGAAGGCCCCCATAGTGGGCGGCAATCTGATCACCATGCAGTCTTTGATAGGGTTAGATGTTCCCCCACCCCAAAAGCAGTGGCTGTTTTTAGAAGAGATTGACGAGCCTATTTATAAAATTGATCGCGCCTTAACTCAATTGCAGCAGTCAGGGTGGCTTAGGTCCGTTAAAGGAATTTTCTTAGGAAGCTTCACACATTATAAACCTGAAATAGAGCAAGACATTCGTAAATATTTAACATCTGGCTTAGAGCACTTACCTGTCCCAGTATTTGGATTTCTGCCTTGTGGGCACATGACTCCACAGCGTCCACTTTTTTTAAACACCTCCAGTGTACTGAGCTTTACAAAAACCTCAGCCACACTGACCAATCAGACCTTTTCAGTCTTGTAGGAAATTAAAGTATGGCTTTGTCTAAAACTGCAATCACCAAAACATTACAAGCCCAACTGCTAAAAGACGTCTTTGTGCCCTTACAAGAAAGCCATAAAGATTTAAGTTTACAAATGGCAGTCTTATATAAAAACGAGCAGTGGAAGTTTTCATTCGGAAAGTCCTTTAAGTTCTTTGATCTGGCGTCTCTGACCAAACCCATCTTTGCCATGAGTTTATGTATGTATTTAGAAGATCGCTCGCCTGGATTTGTATCGCAAACAGTGTCCAGTCATTTGCCATGGTTTAAGTTTCCGAAGGTGAAGATCAAAGACCTTTTGGCGCATCAAAGTGGCGCCCCCGCACTTTATCCTGTGTTTGAAGAACTTAAGCACGACACCTTAAGTGGGCTTGCCCCCTTAAACCTCTTAATCCGAGAGGTGGATTTTAATATGTCTGAACCCGTGTACTCTGATGTGGGATTTTTTATTTTAGGCGCAGTCTTAGAAGAGGTATTTAATAGACCTTTGATTGAAGTTTTTAAGGACGCACACCAAGGTCAAATGTCCTCAGCCCTGACAGAGGCGTGGGGCACCATGCACTTTCGAATGACGGGCCAAAAGAAAGAGGATTCTAAAAACTACGCCCCCACTGAAAATTGCCCCCTTCGTCACAAGGTGATCCAAGGTGAAGTCCATGACGAGAGCTGCTGGAAGATGGGTGGAGTGTCCACACACGCGGGTCTGTTTGGTAGTCTTGAGGATGTCTCGCAGTGGGTGAGGGTGCTCAATCAAGTGTTTCAGGGAAATAAATTTTATTCACGCAAAACGATCTCTACTTTTTATAAAAAACAAATCGGTGATTGGAGATTGGGGCTGATGGTGCCTTCGCGTCCACGCTCTACAGCAGGCGAAACTTTTTCCGAGGCCTCCTATGGTCATTTGGGATTTACGGGCACCTCAATTTGGGTGGACCCCAAACAAGATCTATCCGTGGTGGTACTGTCAAATAGGACTTACCCCGATCGCCGAATCAATATGTTAAATCAATTTAGACCTCACATTCATAACTTGGTGGCCAAAGTCATAAAGGACAACAAATGAAACATAATATTTCAGAACTGAAACCTGGAGCGCACATACATATCATGGGAATTTGTGGAACAGCGATGGGAAATTTTGCAGGACTCTTGCAAAGTATGGGTTACAAAGTGACAGGCAGTGATCAGAATGTATATCCCCCCATGTCTGATGTTCTAAAAAGTTTAGGCATTTCTATTTATCAGGGTTACAAAAAAGAAAATTTAAATCCAAAACCAGATTTTGTAGTTGTGGGCAATGTGATCACAAAAAGTATGGAAGAGGCCGAAGCTTTACTTGCATCAGACATTGCTTATGCCTCTTTTCCTGAAAGCATGGGGGATATGCTTTTAAAAAACAGTTACTCTATTGTGGTGTGTGGCACCCATGGCAAAACCACGACCACAGCCATGATGGCATGGATGGCCAGTGAATTACATCAACAACCTGGTTACTTGATAGGTGGAGTACCTAAAAATTTTGATGTGTCTTTTGCTAAAGGTGGTGGCAAATACTTTATCATCGAAGGGGATGAGTACGACACGGCTTTTTTTGATAAGGTGCCAAAGTTTAAACATTATTTTCCCAAGTCTGCCATATTGACCAGTGTCGAGTTTGATCACGCTGACATTTATAAAGATTTAAATGATGTACTAAGTGCATTTAAAATCCTAATGGAAAAACTGCCCGCCGATGGAAACCTAGTTTACCATTTTGATGATCAAAATATTGCAGGACTCTTGGAGTGGACACAGTGTCAAAACAAAGTGTCCTATGGTTTTAATAAAAAAGCGCAATTTAGAATAGAAGATGTCAAGTATACGGATCAGGGCACATCGTGGACGGTGGTGGAACGAAAAGCAGAGGGTAGAGAAGTATCAACTTTACTGACAAGCTCTATGAGTGGGGATCATAATATTTTAAACTTTACAGCCAACTTTGCTCTAGCCACCCAATTAGGATGGGATCACAAAGGGGTTGTAAAGGCCATTGCCACGTTTCAAGGTGTTAAACGTCGACAAGAGATTTTAGGCGAGTTTGGCGGCGTGCTTGTCATCGAAGATTTTGCCCATCATCCTACAGCTGTAAAGGTCACCTTAGAGGGTTTAAAAAAGAAGTACGCAGGTCGCAGGCTGTTAGCTGCCTTTGAACCCAGGTCTGCCACAAGCAGAAAGTCGATCTTTCAAAAAGATTATGTGGGGGCTTTTGATCATAAGGCTGATCACACTTTTATTATGCAAGCCTATGTGCCCCAAGGTAAGGCGGCTGAAGAGGATGGATTTTCGGCCGTGAAGTTAGTGGAAGATCTTAAGGTTCAAGGGAACTCTGTGTGTTTAGCCACAACTTACGAAGAGCTTGTAAGCGAAGTGCTGACACAGGCCAAACCTCACGATGTGTTAGTGCTTATGAGTAACGGAGGTTTTGGCGGCATCTATTCTCAGATTACTAAAGGACTAGGGACCTCACGCTGAGGGTTGGCCTGAACCTTCGGCAATCAGTTGGTTGGGTGTCGAGTAAGTTTCCACAAGGTCTACAATCATACACAGATAGTAGAGCAAGATGGCGTTAAGAATATGCCACATGAAGTGTGTTCCAAAGGGAATGAAGTGACACAGTGGAATGTCTACGCATCTGAAAAATAAAGCTAATGAAAATATGTTTAAGGCTTTTAAAAAGTGATGTCTTAAAAACACTGAAGGAAAAGTAAACCACACCTTCATGGTAAAGATGAATAAAAATAACCAAGCAGGTAAGTAGCTAAAGGTTCCTGCGGCAATATGTTTAAACTTCATATCCATCAGTAGGGTAAGAGAGACAAAAGCCACCACAATCAGCAGATTGAGCCACAAAGGTCGGTTTAAAATACGTTTATTGGCCCATATCAGATAAACAATAATAAAACTAAAAATAGGAACCACATCCAGCCACATGGCCAGAGGTGTGGCAAGCAAATGAAAACTGATACTGCCTAAACCAATCACTAAAACCCACGAGACGAAAAAATAATAGATGCGTGAGACTTTTTTGAATTGGCGAATTTGATAAACAAGGGCAAAGAAAGCCACGATAAAAGCAAAGTTACTGATGAGATTGATGGGCTCTTGCCATAATCCCCAATCTGTTCTTTCACAATAGGAGACAATAAAATCTGTCATATAAATCATTTTATACTTAAATAGATTCTAATTTAAAACAAAACTTTAATCCAGACGATGGTCCTAATGCGAGACGCATAAGCTTGGCAGTCCCTTAAACCCTGCTTGTAATGAAGGAGAGATCAATCTTTTAACAAGGAAGGTTATAAGGTGAAATATATCTTTTCACTCCTATTTCTGGTGGGTATGAGTGCTGTGGCAACGAACGCTCATGCAAATTGTTCATCGACTTTAGACTCTAAGACGGATGCAAATCTTAAACGTTTTATAGAAAAATTAGACCCATTTTGGGGGACATGGAGAGGCACCTACCAAGGGGAAAGAATTGTAGGGGAGCTGTATTTAGACAAACAGAACCGTTTTAATATCACGGGCTCTTACAAAAACCAAAATATCAGAGATGTAAAAGTGAAGTTGTGTTATCGCAATAATAAATTTCAAGCGGTCGTGTATGGCTTTACGGCAGATGTGGAAGTGCTTAGTTCACGTTCATTGCGCGCAAACCACTTTCTACTGAGCGAACCTGTTACAGTTAAAAGATAGTTAGAGAAACTTTGGCTGGTAAGCGGTGGGTGGGGTTACTGCCCTCTCATTATGCTGTCGCCCCTAGAGTTCAAATTTAAGAAGCCCTTAGTAGATGTTACTAGGGGTTAGATTTTTAAAGTGAAAGTTACAATTTTTAATTATCGCGATTGTGAGTTATTAAGGAACTGACTTTTTTGCAGTTGGTTTTCAAGCTCTGTGAGCTTTTGTAGGTCTTTGGGTTTGACGTCTCTTGAGCTTTTCATTTTACTTTTAAGGGACGAGATTTCGTCTTGCAATTTTTGATGTTCACTATTTGAGGACTGGGCCCAAACCCCGTGGTTAAGAGCGAGAACACTTATAAAGGTGAAAATCAGATATAGCTTTCTCATACCCCCTATTATCTCAACTCCTGAGCAATAAAAAAAGCGCAATTATAGTTTTTTTGTCTATCCTGTAAAAAAGAGACTTTAATGGCGTTAAAATGTCTCAAAGCGATACGGTTTTGACCTCAAATCCAAATTAACCCCTATTGACTGCCTGCTCTTTTCTTGAATTCACTTTCAGAAACTGCCAAATTATCGGGTATGACAAGTGCCGAAACATCTAAAAAGCTGACCCCTTTAATGCAACAGTATTGGGAGATCAAAGACCTCCACCCTGACGAAATTCTTTTATTTCGTATGGGAGATTTTTATGAAATCTTTTATGAGGATGCCATCAAGGCCGCCCCTATTGTGGGACTGACTTTGACCTCAAGAAATAAAAAATCAGGGGACGAAACTCCGATGTGTGGGTTCCCTCATCATAGCGTGGCGGGACCTTTACAAAAGCTTTTAGAGGCGGGGCATAGGGTAGCGATCTGTGATCAGGTGGAAGACCCTGCTTTGGCGAAGGGATTAGTAAAACGTGCAGTCACTCGTCGTCTAAGCCCAGGTATGGTCTTTGACCCCGACACTTTAGATCAAATGCAAGGCCATTATATGATGGCTGTGGATGAAGACCACTTGGCATTTTTAGATGCCACTACAGGAGAAGCTTTTTATTATAAAAACGACGGTGATTTAAATTACTATTTTGAAGCTTTAAACGTAGTGGAAGTGATTGTTAGCGACAAAGACATCTTTCAAAAGTTAGAGGCTCCTAAAAAAGTATGTCTGACTTTGTTTGATAAGGTGAAAAATCCTAAGCAGCCTGCAACCCAAACTCTTTTGGATTATGTCAGGTACACTCAAGGTGAGGAGGCGTTGCCTCAGTTTGAAAAGTTCAAGTACATTCAACGAAGTGCTTTCCTAAATATTTCAGGACGAGTTTTTAAACATCTAGAAGTGTTTAAAAATTACGAAGGGGACAATACAGGCAGCCTTTTTTCTGCCATTCAAAGAACCTGCACGCCTGCAGGAGCTAGAAAGCTCAAGCAGTGGTTGCGTACCCCCTTGGTCATGCAAGACGAGATTGAACGCCGTTTAGAGCAAGTCACCTTGTGGAAGCGAGATTATTTTAAACTTAAAAACTTAAGAGCCATCCTTTCTGAACTTGGAGACTTAGAACGTAGAGTGGTTAAGATCGCAAGTCCTAGTTGCAATCCCAAAGACCTTTTAAGACTGGCAGAAAGTTTAAACACAGTTCGTAGACTGTCTATGCTTGTGCCTTTAGATGCCACGCAAGTGCAAAAGGTCCTTGATGCCGAAGCTCTTATAGGCCAGGCGATTAAAGAAGATGTGCCTGCCTTGTTACAAGCAGGTGGTTTTATCCGCAAAGGGTATAAGCCTGAACTGGATGCGGTGTTAGAGCTTGCGGATGAAACCCAAAGTCTGATCTCTAAAATGGAACAGGCCGAAAAGCAGGCCACAGGCATTTCTAGTTTAAAGATCAGATACAACAGTGTATTTGGATTTTATATTGAGGTGACCAAAACCCATTCGGAAAAAGTGCCTTCGCATTACATTCGTAAACAGACATTAACCCAATCTGAAAGATACACCACAGAAGAACTGCAAGGTTTAGAAGAAAAAGTGTTATCAGCAAAATCTAAAAAGATTGAACTGGAACTGCAAGAGTTTGTGGATATAAAACAACGTTTGATTGCGGACTCCAAAGACTTTTTGAATTTATGTCACCACCTTTCAGAGTTAGATGTCTTGTCGTCTTTTGCGTGGCTTGCGGTAGAAAGAAATTACTGTCTGCCTCAATTTAATGATACGGGACGAATGGAGATCTACGAATCTAGGCATCCTGTGGTGGAACAAAGCAGTGAAGTGAGCTTTCGTCCTAATACCATCATGATTGACCCAGGTCATGGACTTTTAATCACGGGTCCCAATATGGCGGGGAAGTCGACCATCATGCGACAGGTGGCACTGACTGTGATTCTTGCACAAGTGGGGTCTTATGTTCCTGCAACTGAAGCGAGCCTTCCTGTTTTTGAACAGATATTTACGCGCATTGGGGCTTCAGACTCTTTAAGCCAAGGGCTATCTACCTTTATGGTGGAGATGACTGAAACTGCAGAGCTGTTAAAATTAGCTGATGCCAAAAGTCTTGTGATTTTAGATGAGATTGGACGTGGGACAAGTACCTATGATGGTTTAAGTTTGGCGCAAGCTATTCTTGAAAACCTACTTGTTAAAAAATGCACCTTTATGTTCTCTACCCATTACCAAGAGCTTGTGGCTTTGGATCAAGACTTTAAACATCTTAAGAATGTGCACATGGGAGCGATCAGGCAGGATGACAAGATCATCTTTCAGTATGTGCTTAAGTCTGGACCCGCCGAACAGTCTTACGGAATTGATGTGGCCAAGCTCGCGGGTGTTCCTGGAAGTGTCACACGAAGAGCGGGAACTCTACTTAAGCTTTATGAATCTCAACGAAAGAACTCTTTAGGTTCTCAAACCTCATTTAATATGGATACAATGGTAGAAGAAGGGAAAGATCAAAGTGAAGACCCCAGTCCCACTTTAGATCCCAAAGCCTTGGAAGTGTTAGAGGGTATAAGAAACTACCCCACACAACAAGTGACCCCTCTTGAGGCATTAAATGAGATCGCAAAGTGGCAAAAGAATTTATAGTTAAGAAAACTCAGTTTGATCACATCTGTCAGGGTCATGCTCCCTCACAGTGGCAAGAGCTGCTCAACGCACATGTGGAGCAAGTGATTCTTTGCGCTTTGGGGCAAGACGAGTTTACGCCTTTAAAAATCTTTGCTTTAGGATCTTTTGGTCTTAGAAAGCTATGTCCTTATTCAGACATTGATCTTTTAATTTTAGGGGACACAGAACGTGTGCGGCGGTTTTCAGAATTTTTAGAAAAGGATTTAAAGCACCTTAAAATTCGTCATATCCCCTATGAAAAAGACATAGATTACAGTTTATGGCTTAAGGATGTGAATATCTTTGATCATTATTCTTTACTGTATGCTCGTGCCTTTCGCAAAGAGGATGAGGGAGTGCTTGAGCGCTTCTGGCAAGAGGTTCAAAAACCCCATATTCAAGAGAATAAAGAACAGTTTTTAAAACAAGTTCTAGAAGAAAAGCAGCGGCGTTCTCAAAGATATGGAAATGTGGATGGCCTGCTACAGCCCAATATCAAATATGGTCGAGGCGGACTTAGAGACATCACTCAGGCTTTGGGGTGGCTCACATGGTGGGATCAGGGTGTGGTTTTACATACAACAGTAAGACAACGTCTTTTAATGCACTATGATCTGCTGTCACGGCTTCGGTTTACGGTGCACATGCTTCACGACAATGATTATATCTCTGCGGACATGTGGCCTGAGGTTCTAAAAGGGTTTGCTGAGTCTTATGCAGTCTTAGAGCTGCAAAAAAAGATTCATAAAACTTTTAATGCCGTAAAGGTGGCAGGAGAGTATATCTTTTTTTCTGATGAATTCTATAACAGCACTGAGCAAAGTGAGTTTGCATCGGGGTTAAACTTTTCGGTGTTAGATCAAAAACTGAAAGAGGACACCTTAAGTTTTCGTGACAGTTTGGAATTAAGACTGGGATTTCAGCCTCCCCATGTAAGAACCTTATCCGAGATAGAAAAATCCTTACTTTTTACAAGGCTGCACGAAAAATTCTTAGGACACGTAACTCCTCGTATGTGTGGGTTGCTGTTTGATTCATTTTTGATTCCGCAGTTGCTTCCACATTGGGACACTATCGCGGGGCGTCCACAGTCTGGGCATTATCATCAGTACACTGTGGATCAACACTTATTAAAGACCCTTGAGGCTGTCTGTCAGATTCAAAGTAAAGAGATCAATATGTTTGGACTGACTTCGATGACAGACACTTTTAAGCCTGAAGACTGGCAGATGCTCAAATGGGTGAGTCTGTTCCACGACCTGGCCAAGGGCTTACCTGGGGATCACTCCGAGGTGGGAGCCGACATTGTGACAAACGAAATCCACTGTGAGTTATGGAGTGAAAAGTTCAAGCAGGACATTTCTGATATGGTTCGCTATCATCTTGTGTTGTCTAAGTCTGCCTTTCGTTATGATCACAATGATGCCGAAAACTTGCAGCAGCTTTATAGCAAACTTAAAAGTTATAAGTTCTTTAAACTTCTAACAGTCTTTACAGCTGCCGATATCATGGCCTCTAACCCCGAGGCATGGAATGAATGGAAGTCAGATCAATTTTATCTTTTGTCAGAGTCTTTTCGAGCCTTCATCAACAATGGACAAGTCAGCACATGGCTGGACATTGAAGGCTTTCAAATCCTAGTCACCTTGTCCAAAAAACTAGGAGAGTCTTTGTTAAAAGAAGACCTCTTAAGTTTAGATAAAGATCCTCAGGGCCTAAACATCAAAGTGATTCAACATGAGTTTAATATTTGGATCAGAGCTTGCGATAGGGATGAGGGGCCAGGAGTCTTGGTCAAAATGCTCAATCTGTTTTTCCAAGCGGGCTTATCTATTGAACAGGCCTTTATTTGTGGTAATGAAAAAAGACAAGTGGCCTACAACTGGTTCCGCTTACCCTTAAAGACCTCTAAGTCCGCTCAGGAAATTGAAAGAACACTAAAGACCCTTATGAAAAGAGAACTTACCGCCAGCGAGATCAAGGTTTCCTTTGAAAGCATAAAATGTTTATCTGATGTAGACAATAAATGGGTGTTTTTATTTAAAGGAAGGGATCAAAAAGGACTTTTGTTGCGAGTGACCCAAGTTTTTGCCAAGATGAACTTAAATATTCTCAAAGCCCAAGTCAGCACCTGGGGCGAAAGTGTGGAAGACGTCTTTGTGGTAGAGCAAAGACAAGATTTAAGTTTAGAAGAGGCCTTAGAAAGTCTGCGACAAGAGTTGATGAACAATTATTGGCACTGACTTTTGAAAAATAGATAAAAGCTTTAGGATTTTAGTGCGAAGTATTAAAATTTAATCTTATTGCTCGAAAAAGCATATTTTTTAGGCACAAAAAATGAAATTGTCTTAATTTTTTGGAGATAAGTAGCTGGTTTTGTTGATTAAAGTGGCAAGACTTCGATGTAAAAAAATCTGTATTTGCCATGGTCCAGAAAAAGTAAAATACTTAACATAAAATACTTCTGTCTAGTTTTTGTCAAAACTTTTTTCCAGTGCTTGTGCGCATAATAAAAAGCTGCAAGACTTTATATATGGGCTAGGGGAAGGCCCACAAACAGACCATTAGGGGAGGAAGCAAGGATGCTTAAAGATGTATTAATTAAAGAAGGTCTTTCTAATAGAGAAGCTGAGGTTGCAGAATTAGTAACTCAAGGTTTATCAAACAAAGAAGTTGCAAATCGTTTATTTGTAACTGAGAAAACTGTTAAATTCCATTTAACAAACATCTATAAAAAAATGAATGTAAAGTCTCGTGCGCAATTGATCGTATGGTGCTTACCTAATATGTCTTTCACTGAGCAAGCTCCTGAAGGAACTGATAACAGAGACAGTGGAAAAACAATTTCTAACATTAACGTACCTGTTGCAGGAAATGGTGATATCAATACAAAGCCTTTTTCTGAGGACGATGGCGTAACGCCAGATATTATTCCTGGTCAAGCTAATAAGTCTGGTTACTCGTTCTAGTAATGCAATCGGTTCCCGCTTCTGTTTCAGAAGTAACCATGACGGAATTAGTGCTTCCGTCCCATACCAACGCCCTCTCGAGTATCTTCGGGGGGGTAATTATGTCTTGGATAGACATTGCCGCAGCCATCTCGGCCCAACGTTACTCTAAAACTACAGTAGTCACTGCAAGTATCGACGCTTTAAGTTTTGAAGCCCCTGTGTACGCAGGTTGGGTTGTCAATTTAAAGGCTAAGGTCAATTACGCAGGACGAACTTCAGTGGAAGTAGGTGTACGTGTCGATGCTGAAAACACCAAAACAGGTGAGAAGTTTAAAACTGCTAGTGCCTATCTCACTTTTGTGGCTATTGATGATGAAGGCAAACCTGTGTCTGTGCCGCAGTTGATCTTAGAGTCAGAAGAAGACAAACGCCGCCATAAAGAGGCAGAAATTCGCCGCAAAAATCGCCTCAAACACAAAGCCGAACTGCAAAAGTAAACAAGTAGCAGCAAAGATTATGCTGCTACGATTTTATTTACAATAGAACGTTTTATTCTGCGTCTACAGTTGCGGTAGAAGAGCCTGAAATAGAATTGTCTAGACTTTGTTGTTCTAGATGGATTTCAAACTCGGTCTCAGTATCGGGAAGATCAAGCTCGACACGAAAGTGCCCTTCATGCGCTTGTGTTGCAGTCGCATAACACTCAGTGCTGAGCGTGTGGTTGTAAGCATTATCCCCTGTCATTGTGATATTGACGTCACCCATTAAATGTCCATGAGTGCACTCACCAAAGAGTACGGCTTTAGTGGGTGAAACAGGCACTGTAGTGATTCCTGCGTCCAAAGAAATGTGCACCGACACGGGAAGCGAAGTGGCTAAAGACTCAAGTTCAATATCGTGCTGAGTGCGGTTGTCAGCCAGGTCATCATGCTCGTAGGACAGTTCTACAAGTGCGGCATCACTAAGAAAGATGACCGCAGAGTACTCGTTGTTTTCACAAGTCGTGGTCACAGTCGTTCCTGGAGGAGTGGCTTTTAACACCACGTCCTTACCATTATCAGAACAATCCCCTTGAATCAGTCTATACCCAGGATAGTATTCAAAGTTCATAGCATTAAAGGTATCCAGAGTGATCAAGATTTGACTGTCTAAAATGTAAGACAGACCTGTATCTATGCAGGCCGTGCTTTGACTATTAGCAGTCACAATCACAAAAAATTCATGTAGCCCATCATCGCTGCCGTCATTTTCAAAGTTTAAAGTGGCAGTGACTTCACCTGCTGCAATACTAGAAGAGACTCCAAGCTCTTGTGTGCAATTGCTGTCAGCATACACAGTCATAAGTCCTCCATCGGCATTAGTGACTGTACCTGATAGAACAGGACTTACAGATGACGACGTGGCGGGTGTGGTTTGTGGATAGAGAGGATTTCCATCAGCAATTTGTAGTGCTAATGCGGGCGCATTAGGTGGCGGAGCCACAACAGTCAGAGACATGCTGCCACTGGCATTAGTGTTGCCCGCTTTATCTGTTTGATGAAAGGTCACGGTCATGGTTTTTGGAGTCGCAGGGAAGGTGACCGCTTGACTATAAGCACCTGCCACACAACCTGTAGAATAGCTTGCGCCATCCACTGTCAGATCCACAGGCAGGCCGTTTTCGCAAGCCCCTTCTAAAGTTTGAGCGCTTCCTGTTAAATAAGTGTCCACACTATTGTGCGAAGTCAAAGTCACCACAGGAGCCCCAGTATCAAGAATAAAACTCAGACCCGTGTTATGACAACCGCTAGGGTTGGTATGAGAGGTGGACATAGTGACAAGCCCATAGAGTTCATAAAGTCCATCGGTATCTAAATTTAAAGTCACATTCACCACATCCCCAGCGCCCACAACAGTGTCAGTGAGCTTTGTAGAACATGTGTTATCTGTAAACAGTTCTAATGTTCCCCCAGCTCCTTTAACCACTGTGCCTGAAATCACAGGGTTGACTCCTGCAGTATGAGGAGGATTCTCAGATGGAAATGCAGGGTTGCCTGGTTGCAAAGTGATGGACAAGGTAGGATCAGACGGTGGGATCACGTAGGTCACACTGTCAGTGGCCGTTACAGGCGTCATATAGTTATTAGTTTGTGACGCTGTTAAATTGATAAGAGGCTGATCATTAAAGGTCACATTGGTAGAGAAAGTCCCTCCATAAGTTGAAACCCCATCGGTAATACAATTTACAGATACTGGAGAAGCAATATCACCTGTTAAAGTCACCTGACTCATTTCTGCGTGAACTGTGCAAGCACCGCTGACTGTTGTTGTGCTGGCACTGACACCGCTGTTATCCGCAGGACTAGTGATCGCAAGATTGATGCTAGGCGGAGGAGGTAAGGTCAAATTGATGGACCTATTGGTTGTGGCACTTTCATTTCCTGCGGCATCGGTGGACATAAATTGGTAAGAGATCGTAGCTACATCAGCAGGAAGAGTGATATTGATACTGAACTCATCGTCTACACAATTGGCCACTTCTTCTTGAGGCACTGCAGAACCAAAATTAAACTTCACAGGGGCTCCACTTTCACAAAATCCAGAAAAGGTCTGTGTTGATGTAGCATAAAAACTGGCATTATTAACCGGAGCGGTTAGTAAAGGTTCAGGGGCATGTGTATCTAAAGTATAAGTAAGTCCTGTGTCGACGCATCCTCCAGGATTTGGAACATTTCCAGGGGCAAGCACTTTGGCGTAGTAATGATGGACACCATCAAAATTTTGTCCAATTTCCATATACATCAAAATGACTTCTACATCGCCACTGGCATCGAGCATGATAGACTCAATAGGTGCGCCTGTGCAGGTGTTGTCATTGTCATAAATATAAAGCATGGCTCCATCCGCATTGCTTACTGTTCCTGTAATGGTCACGGCAGTTTGATTTGCTGTGATGGGAGTTGTGGGCAATTCAGGGTTTCCATGAACCACATCAAACTCAAGATCAGGGTCGCCAGGAGGAGGTAAAGTATCCACTGTTAAAGTTAAAGATTTAGAGGTCGTATTGTTAGCAGCATCGACTTGGGAGTAATTGATAAGAAGTGATCCAGGACTGCTAGGGAAGGTCACACTTTGGGCAAAGGTGCTGCTGGCACAGGTCACCGTGTAAGATGTGCCACCGACATCTAAAGCCACATTCAATCCAGATTCACAGCTTCAAGAAAGAGTTTGCATGGAAGACACAAGATACGTGCTAGCAGCAGAGTGAGAGGTGAGGTTCACATCAGGAGCTTGAGTGTCTAAGACATAAGACACTTCAAGGTCTAAACAGTCAGATTGAAAACTTCCTGAAGACACCTGTGCATAATAGCTGTGTAAGCCATCATCTGATCCATCATTATTATAGCTTGTACCCAAAACAATTTCACCACTTGGAGGCACAGTCTGTGTGGCTATGGCCGTACCAGTACACATGGCATCTTCAAAAAGTGAAAGTGTGAGACCTTCGGCCTCGGGTAAAGTTCCTGTCAAAGAAGGAGTTGTGTCGGCACTCACTGGAGGATCAGAAGGAATATTAGGATTTCCTGGGTCCAAATTCATGGTAAAGACCGCATCGAAATTCAACAACACATACGTCATTTGTAAAGAAGGGTAGAGTGTGCCGTCAGAAATCTTTTGTTGTCGGGCTCTAAGAGTCGGAGAAGCAACGGGATTAAAGACCACCTCTGCCTCAAAAGTTCCCCCATAATCACTGCCATCACTGATACAAGGCGTGAACACTGAATTGTTGATTTCACCAAAAATTTCAACTGTTGAAATGTCAGGATGGTAAGCACAAGTTCCAGAAATGGTGGTTTCCATTAAATGAGTCACAGTGCTTCCGCCGCTAGGAGATGTGATGGCTACGCTTACTGAAGTCGGAGGAGGAAGGGTGATATTGACCGTGATGCTATCTAGAGCGGTGTTTCCCGCAGCATCGGTTTGACCAAAACTAAGAGTTGTACTTCCTAAAGTCGAGGGGAATGTAAGGACTCTGTTATAGGTCCCTGATGCGCAAGTGGCTGTATGGCTTACACCACCCACATTCAGATCCACCTGAGCTCCATTTTCACACGCTCCTTGCAGAGTTTGGCTGGAGTTGGCGTAATAAGAATTCCCTTCCGTATGAGAAGTCAAAGTCACTGTAGGCGCTATAGTGTCTAAAGTGTAAGAGAGTCCTGTATCAAAACATCCCGAGGGATTTGTTTGTCCATTTTGTGCTGCCACTTGCGCGTAGTAATGATGAAGACCATCGTCAGTGCCATCATTATCATAAGTTAAACTTAAGTTGATCACTCCTGTGGAGGACACAGAGGACGTCTGCACCATGACCGCGCACATCGTATCTTCAAAAATCTGAATGGTGCCGTTGTTTGCTCTTTCTACTGTACCCGAAATGACAGGGGCGGTGTCTTTAGAAACAGCTCCTGCGGGAGTGACAGTCAAAGTCAGTGTAGGATCAGTCGGTGCTACGTAGTACTGTCTGCTGGCCGAGTTGCTTTCAGCATCAAAATTATTTGTTTGAGTGGCTGTGAGCGTAGGTGAAGAGACAGAGTTAAAAGTCACATACGTGGAATACATCCCCCCATAAGCACTTCCATCACTATTACAAGGTGCATTCACGGTTGCTGTAATATCTCCAGTCAGCACCACAGGACTCATGTCTGAATGATAAGTACACACTCCACTAACAGCAGTAGGCACAGTAGGATCTACGGTGCTATGTTGTGCAGGAGCACTAATGGTGATTGTAATAGAAGAGGCAGGGGCTAGAGTTAAAGAGTAAGTGTGATTGATCTGTGTGGTGTTGTTCGCGGCATCGGCTTGAACTAAAGTGAGGTTGATCGAACTTCCTGCACTAGGAAAAAGAACATTTTGTGTAAACGCACCAGAAGCACACGTAGGTGTGAAGGACTGTCCTCCCACTGTAAGCTGAATAGGGGCGTCAGATTCACAACTTCCAGTAAAAGTTTGTAAAGACTCAAGGTAGTAGGTTTCTCCATGAGTATGAGAGGTCAGAGTAAGAGCAGGAGCTGTGGTGTCCAGTTTATAACTTCCCACAGCCGTACAGCCACCCGCATTGGGTGTGCCATGAGAGTTGTGTAGAATAGCATAAAAATGTTTATCGCCGTCATCTGAGCCATCATTTTGATAATTAAGACTTGTGATATTCACATTCCCATTAGAAGGAACACTGTAGCTTTGCACTAACTGCGAACAACTGGGATCAGAATAAATAAAAAGAGTTCCTAAGGTGGCTAGAGACACTGTGCCCGTGATTGTAGGTGTAGTGTCGCGTGATGAAGGGGGAGTTGTGGTGTAAGTGGGGTGTCCTGCATCGTGATTTAAAGTTAAAGTCGTGGGATTAGCAGGGGCCACCTGATAGCTCACTGTGCTGGTGTAAGTTGTGTTGGTATCAGTTTTAATTTGTGTGGCAGTCAATGTGGGATTAGCTACAGTCGAAAATTGCAAGGAGGTGCTAAACGTTCCCCCATAAGCACTTCCGTCACTGATACAGTTCGTGGTTGTTGTGCCCACAACGCTTCCAGTAAAGGTGATGGTGCTATTCATCACAGGGTGAGACGTACACGTTCCTGACACTGTGACAGGATTAGAAACGTCAATCACGCTCCCTGAGGCGGGAGAAGTGATAGCGATTTCAGGATTTGTGGGAGGCCCTAGAGTGAGTGTGAAGGTCACAGACTCACTGGTGTTTAAATTAGCTAGGTCCGTTTGGGCAAAGGTCGCAGTGGTGGCGCCTGTAGATCCTGGTAAATTGAGCGAAGTGGAAAAGGCACTTGAACTGCATGGGGCCTGATGAGTGCTGCCATCTAAAGTGATGTCGACAGGAGTTCCATTCTCACAAGTTCCCGAAAACAGAAGACTGCTTCCTGCGTAATAAGACTGCCCATTTTGAGGTGAGGCCACAGTAATAACAGGAGGTGTGGTGTCCAATCTGTACGATAATAAAGTGCTATAGCATCCCCCTGGATTTTGCACTCCGTTGACGCCTGTTACTCGAGCATAAAATCTTTTAAGCCCATCAGCACTTCCATCGTTGGCAAAACTGATGTTGGTGATATTGAGATTTCCTCCCGAAGGAATGGTTTGTGAACCTATGACAGGAGTGGCACATAATGAATCGGCAAAGATCTCAATGCTTCCGCCGTCAGCATCTGCAACGGTACCTGTAAGAACAGGAGTGTTGTCGGCACTGACACGAGGGTCAGAAGGGAAATTGGGATTTCCTGCAGAAATATTTAATGTCAAAGTTGGATGTCCAGGGACTGTGTTGTCAAAATCATAAGTGGCGCTATCTGTTCCTGTGTTACCTGCAAGATCAGTTTGCGAGGCGATAAGTTCTCTTTGTCCCACAGTGGGCAATAAATTAAATTGGACTGTGGCAGTGAACTGTCCAGACTCAAGACAAGGGATGTTGATGCCGCTTTGTAAGTCCCCAGTCAGAGCCACCAGAAGACCTGCTTCACAAGTTCCAGACACACTCACTTGCACACCGACAAAACCACCATTAGCAGGATGAGTGATGCTCACTGCAGGAGGAGTGGTATCAAAAATGATTTGGGCTGTAGCACTGTACGTGTCTTGTGTGGCTTCTAGATCGGTTTGAGCTTGATCTACGGTGATATCAGCTTCGTATTGACCGTCTGTACACGTCAGTGTCAGAGGGGAACCCGTAAAATTGCCAGTGACTGTCACTGTTAAGTCGTCAAGTTTATCCTGACAGACCCCCGAAATATGAACCGCAGCCACATTGGTGTGTGAGGGAGCGACAAGAGTAAATCGTTCAGCGCTGTTATTACTAGTAAAGCCACCGCAACCAGTGACAAAGGATAAAAGTATTACTCCCCAGAGCAAACGGACCATAGCAACGTACCTCAGTGAATAGGTTATAAATATGAGATTTCATCGGAACTCTAGCGCAAATGTATTAGGTTTTGTGAATGAAGTTTTGGTAAATTATCAAATTAAGATTTTCACTTTTTCAGAGGCCACGTGTTGGAATTGAGTGTCTCAAAACACAGCACGACTTTGGGCTGTGCACAACATTTTTGAAACGCAGATCCTCTGCTGTACGGTGCTGAATTTATTCTTCTTCTGAAGAAAAATTGTCTGTTTGGGGGGCTTGAGTTTGGTGTTTTGCTTTGAGTTCTTTTTCCCAGATGAGGTAGTTTCTAAAGGGGAAAGCGATTTTTAAATTGTATCCTGTTTGGACAGGATGTTTTTCTAGGATTTGTCCTAGTTTGGTGATTTCGTAAATGCGATGTTCTTCTTCGTAGGGGATAAATGTTTCGACCTCTTTACTGATTGAATGAATTTCAGCCACGATTTTGGTTTTTAGAGCAGGAATGCCTTCTTCGGTTTGAGCACTCACCACGCAGAAAGGACGTTGTTTAATTCGAAATTGAGCTTCAATGGGAGCCGCATCTTTTTTATTAAACACATAAATGATGGGCTTTTCATTCCACTTAAACTCTTCGATCAATTTATTTACAGCTTCAATCTGAATTTCAAAATCTGGATTTGAAAGATCAATCACATGCAGCAAAATATCGGCTTCACTGGTCTCTTCCAAAGTCGCCTTAAAGGCTTCGATCAGATGAGTGGGAAGCTTTTGAACAAATCCCACAGTATCCGTTAGAATCACATTGGGGGCTTTATCCAAGTGCATTTTTCGAGTCAAAGGATCAAGGGTGGCAAACAGTTGATCTTCAATTAAGGGTTCAGAACGGGTCAACGCCTTTAACAAAGAGCTTTTCCCAGCATTGGTGTATCCGATCAAGGCCACTTGTATGGCCGCAGAGCGACTGCGGCGAATCTCCTTGCGATGCTTTCGGACTTTTTCTAATTGTTTACGGATGACTTGTATGCGTTCGCGAATACGACGGCGGTCCATCTCCAAAGCCTTTTCCCCTGGGCCCCGAGTTCCGATTCCCGCGCCTAGTCTGGAAAGTGAGCCTAACCATCCTCCCACCATACGTGGTAATTGATCAAGATGTTGAGCCAGTTCCACTTGCAGTTTTCCTTCATGAGTCTGTGCACGTTGAGCAAAGATATCAATGATGAGCTGACTGCGATCTAAAACTCGCACGCCAATTTCTTTTTCTAAGTTTCTTAACTGTACTCCAGAAAGTTCGTGGTCAATGATCACCACATCTGCGGAAAGATCAGAAGCCAAACGTTTGATCTCTTGTACTTTGCCTTCACCAATAAGTGTAGCTGGTTGGATCTTTTCGGTGTGCTGATAGACGGAGGCAATGACTTCGCCCCCAGCAGCCTCGATAAGCTGTTCTAATTCAATCAAATCCAATTTTACACGTTCTAAACTTTGGCTTTTTAAACCAAACCCGACAGCGATCACGCCATCAGGTGTGGGTTTATTATTTTTATTGATATGATCAGTGGGCATAGATTTCTGGTTGAGTCTGACGTTGGGTGATGTCATGAGCAACAAGAGCTAGGGCGTTGACAATGTCACCGACAAGACCTGTGCGCTGAACAATGTTGCAAGGTTTTTTCATACCTAATAAAAGCGGGCCCACCACTTCGGCGTGAGAAAGCTGCTGAATGATTTTGTAAGAGATATTGGCCGCATCCAGATTAGGGAACACTAAAATATTAGCACCACCATCTTTGAGTTCAGAAAATGGAAACAGACGGTTGAGAATGGTAGGGTTGACGGCAGCATCAGCTTGCATCTCTCCGTCGACAATAAGATCAGGACGATATTTTTTAGCAAGTTCTGCAGCAAATTTCATTTTTGCTGCCCCTTCTGTGTCGCCAGAAAAATTAGTGTAAGACAGCATAGCCACGCGTGGTGTTTGTCCATAACTGGTGGCAAGATCTGCGACATCTAAAGCAATGTGGGCTAAAGTTTCTGCATTAGGGTTAATGCACATGGTGGTGTCGGCAAAGAAGAACATTTTACCGTCAATCAAAACAATGTTAGCTCCCGCAGCGCGCCTGTCTTTACACACACCCACTGCTTCAAGAAGTGGTTTTACGCATTTAGCGTAACTTTGTGATGCTCCAGATACAACACCATCAGCGTCTCCCATTCTGACCATCATGGCTGCAAAATAATGGGGATCTTTAAGAAGCGAGTCCACTTCGGATTGTAAAAGTCCACGACGACAACGAAGTTTAAAAAGTTCCTGGGCGTACTCTCTAAATCTGGGATGATCTTCGGGGCTGATGATTTCAGCATTTTTGATCAAATACAGTTCGTTTTTATCGGCTCTTTTTAAAATGGTGTTTCTGTTTCCAATGATGACAGGGTGGGCAAAGCCTTCTTCTAAAACCTGTTGCACGGCGCGGAGTACTTTACGACTGTTTCCTTCTGGTAAAACAATGCGGGGTTTCGTTTTAGTTTTTTTATTATAACTTTTAACTTTGTTGATCAACGGTCTTATAAATGTTTTCTTTTGACTTAAGTAAGACTCAAGTTGATCTACATACTTATCAAAGTTTTCAATAGGTTTTTGGGCTACGCCAGTGTCCATGGCGGCTTTTGCTACGGCGGGAGCGACTTTTAAAAGTACACGAGTATCAAAAGGTTTGGGAATGATATAGTCTTTACCAAAGTGAAACTCTTGGTCTTTATAAGCTGAAGAGACCTCGTCTGGGACGGTTTCTTTGGTGAGTTCTGCTAGAGCACGAACAGCTGCAAGCTTCATCTCTTCATTGATGGTCGTGGCGCGCACATCTAGTGCTCCTCTGAAAATATAGGGAAAACCTAAAACGTTATTCACTTGATTGGGAAAATCACTGCGTCCAGTGGCCATAATCAAATCTGATCTTAAACTCATGGCGTGATTGGGATTAACTTCAGGGTCTGGGTTTGCTAGCGCAAAAATGATGGCATTAGAATTCATCGACATGATCATGTCATCAGTAAGAATGTTAGCAACGCTTAAACCCACAAAGACATCCGTATTTTTAATAGCGTCGGCTAAAGTTCTGTGTGGTGTTTTACGGGCAAACTCTTCTTTGTATGGCCCCAAATCAGTTCTTTCTGTTTGAATGACACCCTTAGAGTCACACATAATGATGTTTTCTTTTTGAATTCCTACTTTGACAAAAAGTTTAGCACAAGTTATTGCAGCCGCGCCTGCTCCGTTAATCACCACTTTGGTTTCATTCATTTTACGATTAGTCAGCTCACAGGCATTGGTTAAAGCTGCGGCAGAAATGATGGCGGTCCCATGTTGGTCATCATGAAACACAGGGATATTCATCTCTTCTTTAAGGCGTTTTTCAATTTCAAAACAAGCAGGTGAAGAGATGTCTTCCAGATTGATCCCTCCAAAAGTAGGTTCAAGACTTTTTACAATCTGGATGAATTTTTCAGGATCAGTTTCATTGATTTCAATATCGAACACATTGATATTGGCAAACTTTTTAAATAAAACACCTTTACCTTCCATAACTGGTTTTCCCGCCAAGGCACCAATATTGCCAAGGCCTAAAACGGCAGTTCCATTGGAAATGACTGCCACAAGATTACCTTTAGAAGTGTACTCAAAAGCAAGTCCAGGGTCTTTGGCAATTGCACGACAAGGCACTGCCACTCCAGGAGAGTAAGCAAGTGCTAGAGCATGCTCAGAACTCACATCTTTAGTGGTGTTGACTTCTATTTTTCCAGGATAAGGGTAGGTATGATAAGTTAAAGCCTCTTCTTCAAAGGATGCCAATTTAGATTTGTTCTCACTAAAGATCGTGGACATAAATTCTCCCAAAAACCGTGCATGTTTTAAAATTGCTTATTTCAAAACTGGTAATATAATCAATAATTACAGACTTAGCACCACTTATTCACTATTTTAAGAAACCAGACAAGGGCAATTCCTAATAATGTGTTTATCAAGCTACAGATTGACAGTGGGAATTAGAGTTTTGGACAATAGACACTTAAAGCATCCACGGAGGATAAACTATGAGCCAAAGAGAAGTTGTGATCGTTGAAGGTGTGCGCACTCCATTTGCAAAATCAGGCGCTGATCTGGCAGGGGTTCACCCCTCAGAATTGGGAACGGTGGCTTTAAAGGAGCTGCTTCAAAAAGTGGCTTTGGATGTGGGTCTCATTGATGAGGTGATCATGGGCAATACAGGGTCGCCTTCGGATGCGGTGAACATCTCAAGAGTAGTGGCCTTAAATGCGGGAGTCCCTCTTAAAACTTCGGCTTACACTGTGCATAGAAACTGTGCATCAGCCTTAGAAAGCATTGCCTCAGGTTATGAAAGAATCAAATCAGGCACTATGGATGTGGTGGTCTCTGGTGGAACTGAAAACATGTCTCAGATGCCTTTAATTTGGAATCATGAACACATGAAGCGTTTTAACAAACTTGCTGCGGCAAGAACGGGAGGGGCTAAATTGAAAGCTCTCTTGTCCCTACTGATGGCCAACATCGGTCAGGTGAAAGAGATTGCCACAACCTCACCTATGAAAAACACAAGACTCAAACCCCGCATCTCCTTAGTGGAAGGACTCACAGACCCTTTTGTGGGCATTAACATGGGACAGACTGCTGAGATTTTAGCCAAAGAGTTTGGTCTAAGCCGTGAAGAGCAAGATCGTTTTGCCATGAATTCTCATCACAAAGCGGGAAAGGCCCAAGAAAATGGAAACCTTGCTGAGGAGATCACCCCAGTTTATCTACCGCCTAAATATAATAAAATCGTAGAGCAAGATGTGGGTCCAAGAAAAAATCAATCGATGGAAGCTTTGGCAAAACTCAAACCCATTTTTGATCGCAAATATGGAACGGTCACTCCTGGAAACGCCTGCCCCATCACCGATGGCGCGGCTGTGTTGCTTTTGATGGACTCAGAAAAGGCCAAAGCCTTGGGTTACAAACCTCTGGCTAAAATTAGATCTTACGCTTTTGCGGGGCTTGAACCAGAGCGAATGGGACTGGGACCTGCTTACTCCACACCTATAGCTTTGAAGCGTGCGGGTTTGACCTTAAAAGACATCGACAGAGTGGAACTCAACGAAGCTTTTGCCGCCCAAGTGATGGCCTGCCAAAAGGCGATGGCCAGTGACAAGTTCTGCCAAGAAAAGTTAGGGCTCACTTCGGCTGTGGGTGAACTGTCAGATGACATCCTTAACGTCAACGGAGGAGCCATTGCCCTAGGACACCCCGTGGGTGCTACAGGTACAAGATTAGTTCTGACACTGATGAAAGAACTTAAACGCAGCCAAAAACAATTTGGTCTAGCCACCCTGTGTATCGGTGGTGGACAAGGTGGCGCTATGGTGATCGAAAACTTAAACTAGTGGAGTGGAGAAAGTAAAAGCATTGAGTGCGCGTCCAACCCCAAAATTGAAAATGTGAACAACTGGATGACAGAGTAAAAAAATAGTAAAAATTTATATCCAGATTAAAATTGAAGTGAAGCCAAAAAGGAAAGTCATATATGAGCATGGAAGAGAGTTTAAAATTAGTCAGTAAAGGCGAGTACGTTGTTTTAGAGTTAGATTTACAAGGGGAGAAAGTGAATAAGCTTTCCACTCCTGTGATGCTGCGTTTAGAAAAGCTCCTCGAAGAGGTCAAGAGTTCCAGCTATAAGGCTTTGGTGATTTTGTCCAAAAAGAAAAATATTTTTATCGCAGGGGCCGACATCGAAGAGATTAAAAGTTTTACCGACAAAGACGCTTTTTCTGAGGCAGTGGAGCGTGGGCAAAACATCATGAACCATATTGAAGACTTAAAAATCCCTGTGATCGCAGCCATTAATGGTGCCTGTATGGGAGGGGGTACAGAGTTAGCCCTAGCCTGTGACTATCGTGTAGCCTCCGATGCGGACTCGACAAAAATTGGTCTTCCTGAAACTCAGCTAGGGATCATTCCAGGCTTTGGAGGTTGTGTAAGGCTTCCACGTGTGGTGGGACTCATTCAAAGTTTACAGATCATTTTACCTGGAGGATCCGTGCGCGCGGATAAGGCTTATAAGATTGGTCTTGTCGATGAAGTGATCCCTGAGACCGTTTTTGAGTCTAAGGTGGAGGAGTTTGTAAATGCCATTCTTAAAAAAGGAGCTAAGAAACGCCGTAAGGTCTTTTCTCCTAGTTTGACAGGTAAGCTTATGGAAAGCCCGCTCCTTAAATGGAAGATCTTTTCTGAATCCAAAAAAGGTATAATGAAGCAAAGTAAAGGTCACTATCCTGCACCCTTAAAAGCCCTTGAGGTGGTGCAAAAGACCTATGGCATGTCTAATCGAACAAAAGCTTTGCGTATTGAAAGAGAAGGCTTTTTAGAAGTTGCACTCACAGACATCAGTAAAAACTTAATTCAACTTTTCTTTTGGATGGAGAACATTAAAAAACGCAATGGTCTTCCTGCGGGAGCCCCTGCTGTAAAGCCTCGTGAAATTAAAAACATGGCGGTTTTAGGTGCAGGAACTATGGGCGGAGGGATTGCTCAGCTCGCTGCTGATAAAGGGGTCAATGTGCGTATGAAAGACCTCTCTAACGAGGCTCTTAAAAAGGGCTTTGAGGCCGCTGCGGACATTTGGAACAAAAAGGTCAAGCGTCGTCGTATGACAGAAAAAGAGCTGCAAACTAAAATGGGACATTTGACAGGCACGATGGACTATTCTGGATTTCAACACATGGATCTAGTTGTAGAAGCCATTGTTGAGGACATGAACATCAAAAAGAAAGTGATCGCCGAAACCGTAGCTCAATGTCCTAAGGACTGTATAATTGCCACAAACACTTCGTCTTTAAGTGTGAATGAAATGTCAGAGGCTCATCCAAGACCTGAGAACTTTGTGGGTCTGCATTACTTTAACCCAGTTCATAAGATGCCTCTGGTTGAGGTCATCCGTGGGAAAAACACCAGCGATGAGGTGACTACAACAGTATTTGAATTCGCAAAACGTATGGGCAAAACCCCAGTGGTGGTGAATGATGGTCCTGGATTTTTGGTCAACCGCTTACTGTTACCGTGGTTGTCTGAAGCTCTCTTCATTCTTGAAGACGGCATGGATATCAAAACCGTGGATAAATATTATACCCATATTTTTGGTATGCCCATGGGGCCTTACAGACTGATGGATGAGATCGGCATTGATGTGTGCATGAAGGTGCTAAAGATCTTTAAATCATCGTTTGGAGACCGTATGGAAGTCTCAAAACTGGTAGAAAAGGTTTCACAAACAGATCGTTTAGGCAGAAAAAATAAAAAAGGTTTTTATAAATATGATGAGAAAGGCTTTGCCACTGAAGTGGATACGTCCGTGTATGCCGACCTAGGGCTACCAGCACCTAAAGCAAATATCCCAGCGGGCGAGGTGATTGATCGCGGTGTGTACGCTATGGTCAATGAGGCGGCTTTGGCTTTGTTAGAGGATAAAATTGTAGAGTCCGCAGAAGAAGTGGATGTGGCTATGATTTTTGGTACGGGTTTCCCTCCTTTCCGTGGTGGACTGCTGAAGTATGCTGACAGTGTGGGAGTGAAAAACGTCGTAGAGCGACTTGAAGCTTTTGAATCCAAATACAGCTCAAGGTTTAAACCCACAGAGCCTTTGAGAGAGCTTGTAAATAACAATAAAACGTTTTACTAAATGAATATGAGTCCATGTCCTGTTGTCGTCGTCGGCGATATTATTTTAGATGAATATTGGTATGGGGTTTCAGAGCGTATTTCTCCAGAAGCTCCTGTGCCTGTTGTTCTTAAAAAACAGTCCACGAGCCGTTTAGGTGGAGCCGCTAACGTCGCTTTAAATATCAAGACTCTAGAAGTTCCCGTGCATCTAGTAGGAGTTCTAGGCCAAGACGAAGCGGGGGCGAAAGTGAACGCTTTACTCCAAGAGCACGAGATTGGGACAAGTTTGGTGCAAGAACCAGGTTTAACCACGATTCAAAAGCTTAGAATTTTAGCCAACAATCATTACATTGGGCGAGTAGATTTTGAAGAGCCCTTTACGCCCGAGCCTCAAGAGCTTTGGGCTCGTATTCCTGAGTCTGTGGAGTATTGTGTTCTTAGCGATTATGGCAAAGGGACTTTGACCAGCAGCAAACATAAAAGCGTGGTGTCTTTACCCGAAGGCCTCATTCAAAACTTAAATGCTAAAGGCTGCAAAGTGCTTGTGGACCCCAAAGCCAGCTTTGATAACTACCAAGGGGCATGGCTGATCAAGCCCAATAAAAAAGAATTTGAAACCTATGTGGGTGAATTTTACTCCCGTGAAGACCTGATTCAAAAAGCACAAGAGGCTCTTAAAACCCATGGCATTAGTAATATGCTTGTGACTCTGGGTTCTGAGGGGATGATGCTGATCAGCGAAAACCAGCACCAGCACTGGCCTTCAGAGGCTTTGGATGTCTTTGATGTGACAGGAGCTGGGGACACGGTCATCGCCACATTAGCAAGCTTTATGGCAAAAGGGTCTTCACTGGTGGAAGCGGTGGTCCAAGCAGGTAAAGCCGCTGCCATAGCTGTAGGCAAGAAGGGTGTATATAACGTGAAATTACAGGAGCTTAGCTAACTTTTAAAGTTGATCTGGTTCCAAAATGGCACACAGCAAAAATCGCAAAAAAACCAAGCAAAGTTTTCACGACATGGAATTTAAGAAAACCCTTGTTTTTCTGTAACCCAGATGGATTTATCTAAGAAAAACAGTAGTTTAAGCGTAAAATTTCAACACATAATTATCTTTTATATCATCCATATAAATTTTGCTTATCTCTAAGCCCCTTATTTCTTGACAGAAACGCGCCCTTAAACAAAAACTCTGGTCTCAATTTGGGTTCATTTAAGAATCTGATTAGAAATTTAAGAACCAATAAAACCGTGAGGGGATAAAATATGGAATTTATAGCAAGCATGTCAGAAGCATTTGTAAAAGGTGGATTTTGGATGTGGGTGATTTTAGGTCTTCAATTAGGATCTTATGCCATCATCATCGAACGAACCATCTTTTTATACAGAAAAAGTAAAATTGGACAAAGAAAGCTTGTAGACAACTACGAGAAAGACATCAGAACTGGACGCTTAAATGAAGTCAAGGATGCTGCGCAAAAAACAGAAGAGCCTGTTGGCCAAGTTGTTGCTGCGGGTGTTGAAGCGGCTATCAACTGGGGTGGTAAAGATGAGATTCGTGGTAAAATGGACGAAGTGCTTTTGGATACCAACTCTCAATATGAAAAGCGCACAAACTTCCTAGCCATGCTTGCTAACGTTGCCACTCTAACAGGTCTACTTGGAACCATCACAGGGATGATTAAGTCATTTACTGCGGTATCTACTGCAAGCCCTATGGAAAAAGCAGTTCTACTTTCTTCAGGTATTTCTGAAGCGATGAACACAACAGCTTATGGTCTGATTGTGGCGATTCCAGCTCTTGTCGCTTTTGCGATCTTAGCTAACAGAGGAAACCAATTGTCTGAAGATTTAAACCAGGCTTCATTAAAAGTTTATAACTGGTTGAGCTACTCTTATGATCCAGCAGAAAGAGCTGTTGGCATTGATGCTCCTAAAAAACCTAAGGCTCAAACTGTAGACGCTTAATTTAAAACGAAAAAGGCCTATATGTGTCTAAAAGACCATGTGGGTGAAGGTCTAAGGAAGTATCTCTCACGGTTCAGTAAAAAACTTAAGAGATACAAGAAGAGAGAGTAAGAGCTTAAAAATCAAGCTCAAAAAAACGTCCTAGAGGGGTGTAAGTTGAAAAGAGATAAGAAAAACCTAGATGTGGAAGTGGATTTAGTATCCTTTATTTCGCTACTCTCAGTATGTATCTGTTTCTTGCTATTAACAGCAGTGTGGATACAAATTGGTTCTCTTAATGTAAAGCAAGCAGTAGGTGGTCAGTCTGCAGCAGAAACTAAAAAAGTTCCTGCAGTGTGGACGCAGATGCAGAAAGATGGAAGTTTGGTTCTTAAATTTCAAGATTTCCCCAACACAGCTTTACGTTCTTTAGGGAAGCAAACTGTAGTGAATCCTGGTGAAGAAGGAAAAATCAATTATGAAGAGCTTGAAGCCAAGCTCGCCTCTTTAATCAAAGTGGTTCCAGACCTTAACACAGGTTTGATTTTACCTTTAGGTGACACAGAATACGAAAATGTCATCCAGCTTATGGATAATTTAAAAAAATCAGGGCTTACTAACTTAGGCGTATCTCCGCTTTAAAAAGGAATGAGGGGTAATTGTGGCAGAAAGTGTTTTAGAACAAACAAGTTTAAACAGTCCTATTGAAGGAAGCTCAACGCTAAATCCAAAAGGACAAAGGTTCAAAAAGAATCTAGTCCAAACGGTGATGTTGACTTCACTAGTAGATGCCTTTTCAATTCTAGTGGTTTACCTGCTGATGAGTTATAGCAGTTCTGGTGAGATCATGTACATCTCTAAGGACATGGTGTTGCCCACGGCTATGGAAGCAGAGACTTTAAACCGTCAAATCACCATTAAATATGAGGATGGTAGCTACTTCGTTGAAGACATTCAAGTGACTAAGGATGAGCTATTCCCAACCTTACTAAAAATGAAATTAGACTTTAAAGAAAAGTATCCTGAGTTGGATTCAGAAAACCAAATCATTATCCAAGCGGATAAGGGCGAGAAGTTTATTGATTTAAATTGGATCATTCATGCCAGTGCACAAGCAGGTTTTGAAGAGATTAAATTTGCGGTGTTGACTGCAGGGTAAGGGGACATAGATGAAACAAGGGTTGATTTTCAGTCTTTTAGCGATCTTGATGATGCCTACTGCACACGCATCAATGGATGAGGCCACTCGTGAACGTCTAATTGAGAAGTTCACTAAGGTTTACCAGCAAATCGCTGATGAAGAAGAGGCTAAAGTGAATGTGACACTCAGATTGGGTGACATGTTGGCTGAAAAAGGTCGTGACCTTGCCAATAAAGAATTAGGTGAAGGTTGTGGGGTTTGTACTGCGGGTGATGAACCTCGAAAACAGGCTCTAAGATATTATAGCGAGGCTGTGGGATTCTTAAAAGATGACAGAAAAGCTTCAGTTCAATTGCAAATGGGACACTTACAAGAGCTTTTAGCACTAGAATTAGACGCTATTAAGTCCTATGAGTCTGTCTTTAAAAATGCAAAAAATGAAAAGCTCACGGCAGAAGCCAACTTTTCATTAGGTGAACTTTATTTTAAGAAAAGAAACTTTCCGTTAGCTGCATCCTACTTTCTAAAGGTGATGAATGCTTCAGACGGTGTAGGTAGAAAAGGTCTTTCTGCTTATAGAAAAGCATGGTGTGAGTTTAATGCTGGGAACTACTCTAAAGGCACAAATGAACTTGTAACGATATTGCAGTCACCCAAGTTTTTAACTCGTTCTGCGGATACAGGCGTTGTTTCTGTGGATGAAGAGTTTAAAGATGAGATCACTAGAGACCTAGTGGTTTTTATGGTTAAACGCGGCTACCAAGCTAACGATTTTGACGTCATTTATAAATTAGGAAAAGACGACACAAAGATTGATCACTTGACCAACTTTGCTGAAGAGTTAGAGCGACTAGGTGAAGTGAACAACTCTATTGAAGTTTGGAACAAATTATTAGGAAAATTAAAAGACCCTATTCAAAAATGGGGTGGACAAGTCAGATATGCGAACTTGTTAAGAGAAAATAAAAAAATCGAAGACTCTTTAAAAGCCTTTGACCGTGCGTTGTCTTTTGGGGCGGGTCAAGATTCATGTCAAACAGACACATGTAAAGAAATCAGACTTAGAGAAAGAAAGTATGTTTTAGATTGGCATAATAGCATTAAGAAGAATCCTACCGAGGATCTTTCTAAGGCTTATGCGATTTATAACCGTTATAATAAAAACGAGCCTGATATGATGTATTGGGCGGCTGAAATTGATTTGACTCTTAAAAAACCAAAAGAAGCTTTTACTGGTTTTGCTAAAACTGTAGAAATTTATCCTAAAGCACAAGCTGAAGATGAAAAGAAACAAAAAGAGTTAGCCCAAATGTATGAGGCTTCTTTGCTTAAAAGAATCGAGATTGCGGAAGATCAAAAACTTCCTGAGCTAGCAAAAGTGTATGAAGCTTACTTAGCGGGCTCTAAAGATAAAGCTCAAGACGTCAAAGTGAAGTATCAATTGGCGCGTTTGGCTTATGACAATAAAGACTACATCAAAGCTTTTAATCAGTTTAAAGATTTTGCGATAAAAACTAAATCTACTGATGCTGAGGATGTTAAGCTAAAAGAACAAGCGGCGGATTTGGCGTTAGACTCTTTGGTTCTAGCTAAAAGAGATGATCTTATGATCTCTGCTGCAGAAGAACTTTCAGAAGCTCTTCCGCAAAAATCAGCAGAATACCAAGGTATTGTTCGTAAGGCTGTGATCAACCAGTCTTTAGAATTAGCACAAGATAATGGTGGTAAGGCTCAGGCAGGAAGTAAAAAGGCCTTAGACTTACTTAAAAAAGCGGATTTTAGTGGTGCTACAGAACAAGAAAAAGAAGTGATTTTAAAGAACAAAATCATTCTTGCTGAACAGATGGGTCAGATCAGTGAAGCTATTGGTTATGTGAATCAATACCTCACTTTACCGAAGCTCTCTAAAGAAAATCAGCAGTTTGCATACACTAAAAAAGCATGGCTATCAGAGCTTGTATTTGATTTTTCTGGCGCACTAGAAGCCACAAAAAATATTGAAAGCTTAAAAGAGCCTGCACGTACATTACAATTAGCGCTTTTAACGGATTTAGCTGGCGGAGATTCTTCTGTTCTGTTTAAAGAGTATATTGAGAAGAACCCTAAAGCCGCTGAATCTCCAGAAATGGCTTTAGACCTTATTAAGAAATCAAATGCGGCGTGGGCAGAGTTTAATAAATACAAAACTGTATTGGAAAGTAATCCTGCACTTTGGAAAGACGCTTTGCTGGTCTCCTATGAACAGAATCCTTCTTTACCAGAGCTTGCTAAAGTTCTGAAATGGAACGAAACGGATAAGAAGTTCAGAGTTGAAATTTTACAGACTCAGATGATCAAACCTGAAATTGCCACTCGTGCTCAAGCTTTAGCGGCGATGGCAGTGGATACAGAAGATCAAAACAAAATGGGCAAAGACATTCAAGCAAGAACCAAAGCCATTAAAGATTATGAAGCCTTTGTGGCCGACATCTTAAAAGCGGATATTTGGTTTGGACAAGTCTATGCTCTTGATGTTTTGGCTAAAGAATCACAAAGATTCTATGAAGAGGTGATGAGCCTTCCTATTCCAGAGGAACTGACTCCAGAAGAGCAAAACCAGTATATGAACTTACTGGCTCAAAGTGCTTCTCCATACCAAGCTAAAAATCAACAGATCACAACAAAGCTTGCTGAGATTTGGAACGAAAAGAAGGCCGTAAAATCTGTGTTCTCTGAATTAGGTAAACAGCCTAAGTGGGTGCAAAACCTTTGGGTGAAAGAATATCAAGACCTAGCAGGTGTCGCTCCTAAGGAGTTCAACACTTTCGTGGCTTCTGAAGTGGGCAAGTTCCAAGGTGCTGAGGTTGTAGTGGCTAAAAAATCTGCGGATGTTCCTTTGAAAGACATGATGAAGGTGCGCTCCAAAGTTATGGCTGAGCCTTTTAACAAAGGTGTCTTAGGGCAATTATTAGATATCGAAAAACAAAGAAAACAAGACAAGATGGTCATTTATTTAGAACAAAGACTATCAAAGATTGATCAATTAAAAGGTGGGGTAACGAAATGAGGATACTAATCGCAATTCTATTGTCACTGAGCTTTGCAAGTGTAGGTTTGGCAGCTCCCAAAAAGAAATCAACAGAAGTCAGTTTTGATGAGCTGTTGATTCAAGGTCAGTACCACTTTTCTGATGAGATCGTAACTACAGTGGAACAAGATAAAGTTTTGGACGCGTTACTAGGTTTAAGAAAAGACTTTAAAGATAAAATGAAAAGATCGGCAAGTAGGTACTAACACATGAAGAATTTATGTTTAAAAAATAACGAAGGAAAGGTAGTCAGACTGATACCTGTAGATGCGGTGGACGAGATCTTAGTTGTAAGATCCCCATTGGATCAGCGGTTATTGTTTCGACCTGCTTATGAGCAAGAGCTTCTTGAGTCTGAAGGCTGGGAAGTTCTAAAGAAATTTTCTAGTGAACAGGCTTTAAAGTCTCCTATCGTCTTAACGCCACAGTTATCTTTGGCAGCTTGTGATACAGACGAAGTGATCGTGAATTCTGCTATCTCTGAAGAAGATAACAGAACGTGGAAGATTTCTGCTATTTCTACTTTGCTTTTGGGTTTTTTACTGATGGTGGGTGTTTTGAGAATGCCTGCTCCAGAACCCCAAGAAATCAAAGAAGAGCAAAGACAAGAAGTGGTAAAGATTGTTAAGTTGCAAAAACCAGAGCCAATTAAAATTAAGAGCACGCATACAACCACAACGACTGTGACTCAAACTCCAACAACGAATGCTCCCAAAGTCAGATCCACTCAAACCATTAAAAGAATGGGAGCGTTGGCTGCTTTGGGCAATGCGACCTCGAACAATGGTCAGCAAGGTGGTTTAGATTTGGGTGCGGTTAAGACATCAGCAGGTCCTGGACTTGGTGGTGGTACTGAAGGAAGTGGCGGAGTGCAAACTTCTTTATATGGTAAAGGCATTGTCTCTGCTCCTGTAGGCGTAGGTGGAAACTTGCAAGGTGCTGGTGGATACGGAACAAAAGGTAAAGGTGGTGGCCAAGCAGGTTACGGAACGTTATCTTTAGTAGGTTCATCTGGAGCTTCAGTGATTCCAGTCGGTGAAGAAGTCATCGCTGGTGGTGGATTAGATCAAGGCTTAATTTGGGATGTGATCCGTAGAAACTCTGGTCAAATCCGTTTTTGCTACGAGCAAGGACTACAATCTGATCCTAATCTTAAAGGGCGTGTTGTGACGGATTTCACCATTGGGTCCAATGGACAGGTGACATCTTTAAAGATCGCAAACACAACCATCAATTCAAAAATTGTTGAAGACTGTATTTCTCTTAGAATTAAAGCTTGGAAATTTCCATTACCTGAGGGCGGAAAATCAGTCAGCGTTAAAGTTCCATTTAATTTAAACAGACAAGGAAGGGGTTAATCTGTGAAAACAAAACCTTTATTATTAACATTACTAGCCGTACTTGGATTGGGCGTATCTTGTAGTTTTTCAAACGACCCTTTTGAAGACTATGATGATTCTATCCGCGAGGCCACTGTTGAAGAGACTAAGCCTCCTGTGCCTCCAGGGATCAACTCAAATTCAGTTTTGATCAATCCTTCTAAGCATGTATTTCTTTTTACAGAAGGAGTGCAATCTGCTTATGAAGTGGAAGCTAAGGTCTTTATTCCAGACGCCGAATTCACTATGGAGCTTGTTGATCCGCCTCCAGGGATGACCATTGAGTTGGTGACAACAGCTGCTGATGACTTGGCTGCTACTGGGCCTGTGTTACCTGGCGATACTGATGCTGATGCTGATGTGGCTG
Source organism: Pseudobdellovibrionaceae bacterium (assembly GCA_023954155.1). Lineage (NCBI taxonomy): Bacteria > Pseudomonadati > Bdellovibrionota > Bdellovibrionia > Bdellovibrionales > Pseudobdellovibrionaceae > Pseudobdellovibrionaceae bacterium. Next base: position 75,192 of record JAMLIO010000008.1, read on the forward strand.
ATGAAGATGAAGTGGTTGTGCCGCCTCCATCAAACTTGAATAGAAAAGTTTTTGTGATCAAGTGGCAACCAGACCATAACACAATCACTGATGATAATATTGGCAGTATCGTAAAACACATTTCAGTCAGAGTGCTTGTAGATGATGACATTCTTGTTCCCAGAGAGATCCCTTATGTGGTCTTCCAAAGCGAAAAAGAACTTAAGGTCACCTCAGCAGATATTCCCAATGAATTTCTTGAAGGTGAAAAGACACAGTTTAAAGTTTATGTGGATTATCCAAACTTTATGGGATCAAAATTCCCAGCTATGGCTGTGTTCACTAAAGGGAACTCTTCTGGTGTTGTGACAGATGGTTGTGCCAACCTACAAAATTGGATTAAAACTACAGGGCAAAAGCTTATCAACGATCCTACTGACCCTAATAACGGGAAGATCGAATACACTTTTGAAGCGAACTTCACAAAATTAGATATCACAACGTCAAGAACGACTTGTACTATTGAAGTGAAAGTCAGTGACACAAGAAACGTTTCGGCTCCTTACGAAATTGCTCTACGCGTGAAGAACACGATTAAAGCTCCAAAAACATCTTGGAGTGAGTCTATGGTGTATGAGTTACAACAAGGAACACAAACCATTGTGCCTTTCTTCTTCTTTGGAATTCAAGACGAAGGAACTGTAGAGCTTACTTTTGAAACTCCTTGCATCACACTTTTTGGTGGAATGTTAGATTGTTCTTGTAAACAAGAATCAGGGGTTAGCAACCGTCATATTCTTAACTGTACAATTTTTGGTACGCATAAGGTATTTGACCGTGCAGTAGAGTACAACTTGGTCATGAAAGCTAAGGTCAAAAACCTAAGTGAAGAGTCTGAGCAGATTACATTTAGAAGAAAAATTAAATTTTATCCTCCTGGCACAAAAGCAGACAACTCAATTGGAGTCGGCATGGGCGAAGACAGTGGTTCAGCAAATGCTAACCCAAGTCCAGTTATGGATACTAATAACTACGGAGGAGGAATCTAATGAAAAAGTTAATACTGATTTTAGCGACTTGGATGGGATTGAGTGCATCCGCTTTGGGTTCTGAAATTTTAAAAGATTTTGACTCTTTAGGTGGAAACGCAGACATTTATGAAAAGACAAGTGCTTTGAATCCAGAGATTAAAACTCAAGTGATTCAAAACAGAATCGTAAATCGTAGAATGCGTTTTGAACTTTCTCCTTCAGTGACTTCATTTTGGGGTGGAAACCCTTACATGAAAACAAGCACTGTGGGCTTGGATGTGAACTTCCATCTAACACCTAGATGGTCTATCGGTGTGGCTTATAACTTTCATGCCATGAACGAACTTTCTGGTGAAGGTGATAGAATGATTCGCATTGATAGCCGCGTTCAGGATGTGGACTATCTTAAGCAAAGTGTACTTGCCAAAGTATCTTACTACCCATTTTATGGAAAACTAAACTTATTTAACAATATTGTTCACTTTGACATCTATACATCTTTAGGTGGTGGAACTGTGATGCTAAGACATGGCAACCAACAAGCTTTAGCGGCTGACATTGGTCTGGCCGTTTGGTGGAGCCAACATTTAACAACACGTATAGGTTACCAATACATGACTTATGAAGCGCAACTTTTAAATGGACCAGTAAGACTGGATCTGTCTTCAGCTGTGCTTTCTGTGGGGTATTTACTATGATAAAGTCACTACAATATGTACTGGCAGCACTGTTGTGCATGCCGCTCACTTGGAATGCGGCCTATGCTGATGATATTATCAATCTCTTAGGTGGAGCCAAAGACGAGGTTAAGATTGGTCAAGATACAAGCTTAACTCAGCAGCTTCGTAAAGCGGTGGGATCTTTGACGGCAGAACAGACCATCCTATTTAACTTTATCGACAATAAAGAGTTTAAAAAAGCTTTTTATCAATGGGGTGCTGCTTTTGATGGTAAAACCTTTGAAAGATCGGCTACAGGCCAAGCTTTAAAAGCGTATTTATTTTATAAAGTAGGTCTTGAGATCAATGGTCTTGAGATGCTTATGCAAATCAAAAATCCTGAAGCGATTCACTCTGAAATGGTGGCCTTCTGGAAAGAAGCTGCTCCTGTAGATTCTAAAGCGTGGAAGCTTGCGGATTTTGATTGGAACCCAAAATGGACTAATATTTTTGGTCGCGATGCTGAGGTTCAAGTCAGAAGTCGTAAGGTGTTTGATGCGTCTAATTACGCTCAGATCGAAGAGCTTTTAAGAAAATCTAAAGAGAACACTGAAGAAAGAGCGTGGTTAGAGTGGCAATTGGCTCTTTACTTTGCACTTAATGATGATGCGGGTAAAGGCGCTCAGGTACTAAGCCTATTGATGAAGGAAAAGCAAAACTTCATCGATCATGACCTAATGAACATTACAGCAGCTAGAATGCTTTATGAAAAAGGCTATCTTGATGCTGCAATCAAGTACTATAAAGAAGTTCCAAAAAAATCTGACTATTGGACAGAAGCTCAAGAAGAGATGGCGTGGTCTTATATCAGAAAAGGTGAACCGCAAAACACAATGGCTGTCACAAAGTCCCTTGTTCACCCTGCATTTAAATCTTTAATTGGACCAGAGACTGTGTTTTTAAGAGCACTTTCTCAACTTAAGGTTTGTGATTACCAAGGTGTAGCGCAATCTCTAGAAGACTATAAAACGTTTTTTAGACCTAAAGCTGCGAACCTTCAAAAGTTACAAACTGATGATGTTGAGCCCATCGACTTTTTCTACAAAAGCATTCAAGAAAAAGGCCGTATGCCACTTAAGAGTTTAAAAACTTATGCAGCTAAACTTCCTAGATATATCACTCGAGATGAAGTGTTATATCGCTTGGCTCAAAGATCTGCGGGTTTAGAGACAGAGTCTAAAATTGCACTCGATCTTTACACTCAAAGTCTACAAGGTGGAACGGCTAAAGTGGGCTTCCAAGCTGATATTGATAGAGTGAAAGTGGCAACAAAAGATAAATCTCAAACTGCAAAAAATGCCTTTTACAGCCGTGTAAAGAGATTGGCTGATGAAGAAGTAACGGAGATTGGTCAAATTCTGCAAAAGATGCACATCGTTGAAGCCGAGCTTTTACAGCAGATTTCAGTTTCAAGTGCCATTGCAGCGACTGACAAAAAAGACATTGATGAGAAAAAAGGAAGTACAGGTGCTGAAGGACGTGATGTCTTAAAGTTCCCTGCCTCTTCAGAAGTTTGGTTTGATGAAATTTCAAACTTTAAGATCGATGTGAAAAAAGGGTGTCAAATATCTACTAAAAAGTAGTGAAGGATTAGGAAAAGAATATGACTTTAAAACTTAAAAGTGCATTTCTAGCTTTAATTTTAATGGGTGCAGGAGGTTGCTACTCAAGTGATCACACCCTTGTCCCCAAGCCACCACCAGAAAGAAAAGTCCTCGAAGAGAGCTATGCTGTAAAATACCAACCTATGGTGGACATTCTATTCGTGGTGGATGACTCAGGAAGTATGGGTACGCATCAGCAGAACTTAGCTACTAACATTTCTAAGTTTACTGCAGCGATGGAGAAGAATAAATTTTTAGATTATCATATTGGTGTTGTATCTACGAGTATGGATAAGCCTGCGCTTGCGGGTGTCCTGAGAGGCAATCCTAGTTTTGTGACCCGTGAAACGGATTTTGTGTCTCAATTCTTAGCCAAAAATATTACAGATCTAGGCACTAGTGGGGATTACATTGAAAAGATGGCTGACCCTATTTATGTGGCTTTGGGACCTAACACAGCTCAAATCAACCCTGGTTTTTTAAGACCTGAGGCCTTTCTAGTTGTGATCCTGATCACTGATGCCGAAGAACAGAGTGAGCTTGTTACAAATTATAAAGCTTACGATACCATGCTGCGCTCTAAGTCGGGGGATGAAAATAAGGTTCTAGGTTATGGCGTGCTTTCTTACCCTGATCTTTTCGGTGATCGTTGTGCTTCTGATGGTAATGGGCAGCCTGTGATCAATGAGATGTTTATGTCAATGTTTAGCAATGCCCATAACTCACTGGTGTCTACAAATACCCCAGGGCCTCTTCCTGGATCTAGAAATATTTTAACAAATATATTTAGTTTGTGCGATGCGGATTATGGTCAAAAATTAGCAAATATTGGGGAAGACATTCGTATCCGTGTTTCTAGAAAGTTACCTTTGCCTCGGTTACCCGTCAGAGGAACTATACACCTTAAATATGGTACACAGTTTGTGGACCCCAAGTGGTGGAAGTATGATCCTACCTCACAAAGCTTGATTCTTCTTCCAGGTATTGAGCTGGTAGAAGAAGAAGGTGCCCAGTTTTCCGTTGTGTTAGATCAATCTAACCCTAACGAAACTATCGGTGTGCCACCTGAAGGTGAAGTTGTGGGTGGTGGAATTACTTTTATGAATTCTCCTGCAGATCAAGAAGAGTAGTTGTTTAGGAGTCGGGAGGACATTTAAAATTTAGCTCAAATTTTATAAGCAACTGAAGCTGCCAGTGAAAACTGGCAGCTTTTTTATTTAAGACGCTGCGTTTTGAAACCTAGACCTTAGATGAGTTTTTGTCGCCTGCACATTTGTGCAGTCCTTTGTATTGAAGCTAGACCTTACAGATTCTGTAAGCCGCTGAGGTGAGATTGTACAATGTTATAAAAATAGTCATACTTGAAAAGGATAAGCAGCAAGGGGGGCACTTGAAATTTAATTCCATTTTTAATTTTCTATATATAAGTGGTTTTTTGACTCTCATCTTAGGGTGTTACGCCAGTGATCAGACTTTAGTTCCTAAACCACCCTATGAACCCACTTCCATTCAAGAAGGGTACAATATTAAATTTGAACCCAAGGTTGATATTGTATTTGTCGTGGATGACTCGGGAAGTATGTACACCCATCAAAGAAACCTCTCTACAAACTTAGGGCTTTTTACGGGTGCAATGGAATTGAACAAATTTTTAGATTACCACATTGGTGTGATGAGCACGTCCACAGACAGTTGGAGTTGGTCCTCTACCGTCCCAGGTAAGTTGCAGGGTACCCCACACTTTGTGACTCGTGAGACGCCCCAAGGTTTAATGACTTTGCAAAGAAACATCGAGGCTCTTGGAACAAGTGGATCAGCAACAGAGCGTATGTTTGATCCTCTTTATGCGGGTCTTGTGCGTGACCGCGATAAGATCAACCCTGGCTTCTTAAGACCCGAAGCCTTTTTGGTGGTGATCCTTGTGACAGATGCTGAAGACCAGAGTGCTCTGATCTCGGGATCAAAAGTCTATAACGAGCTTTTGCGCTTAAAATCTGGAGATGAAAAGAAACTATTAGGTTACAGTGTTTTGGCCTACCCCAACTTTTTTAACGATCGTTGCTCTCAGGACGGTTGGGAAGATCCTACTGAGGTCGTGAAGTTTATGTCTCTCTTTTCAAATGTCTATAACTCTCGCATTTCAGGTACATCAAACACCAGCTCGACGGGTGCGTTACAGCCAACAAATATATTCAGTTTATGCGATAACAGTTATGGTCAAAAGCTCTCTAATATTGGGGAAGACATTCGTTATAGAGTGTCGCAAGTTTTACCTCTTCCACGACTTCCAGTTAGAGGCACCATCCGCTTAAAATATGGCAGTAACTATGTCGACCCTAAGTGGTACAAGTATGACCCGACAACACAAAGCTTAATTTTACATCCTGACATCGAGTTGATCGAAGAAGAAGGGGCTCAGTTTTCTGTAGAGATGGACCTTTCTAATCCTGATGAAACGATCGGTGCTCCGCCTCCAGGTGAATTGTAAAGATTCATCTTCATTTTTTGTGAAGAGCTCTATTTTTTGATCCATTGAGCGAGAACATGTCTCGCTCAATCTGCGAAAGGGAGAGGTTTATTCTTAAGAAGGAACACGGGAATAGGTTGACACCCCTCCCATAGAGGTCTAAAACTAAGTCTCTAGGCGCGGGATGGAGCAGCCTGGTAGCTCGTCGGGCTCATAACCCGAAGGTCGGGGGTTCAAATCCCTCTCCCGCAACCAATTTTCCAATATACCACCCAACGACAACAAATTTTTAGAAGCCTCTTTAGGATCACCTCACATAACTGCATAGAACGCCGCGCACCCTAAGAAATTCCTAGGAAATTTTCCCCTGAATCAAATGTCCTTGCGTAGAGTCTTTAGTTGCTTTTAACGGCTATTTTGCTCACACTCACTGTTACAGTCTGTTTATAGTTTTGCCTTAAAGCGAGGTTTAAAATGGAAAAGTTTGCGGCACCCGATTTACTTTTATTAGAAGATGAATTTTCTCAAGAAGAAAGAATGATTCGAGACAGTGTGCGATCGTTTGTCGATGAAGAGCTTTTACCCGTAATTGGTGAGGCCTTTGATAAAGGGATATTTCCAAAAGACTTAATAAAACCTTTAGGAGAAATGGGGACTTTAGGTGCTAGCCTTCATGGCTATGAGTGTGCTGGTGTGTCCTCAACAGCTTATGGCTTGATCATGCGTGAGCTTGAAAGAGGGGACTCAGGGATCAGAAGTTTTGTGAGTGTGCAGGGGGCTCTTTGTATGTTCCCCATCCATAGCTATGCTTCAGAGGAGCTTAAAAATAAATACCTTCCGAAGATGGCCAAAGGGGAACTGATTGGCTGCTTTGGTCTTACCGAAGCAGATTTTGGTTCTAATCCCTCAGGTATGCGAACCACAGTCAAAAAAGACGGTTCGGATTATATTTTAAATGGTTCAAAGATGTGGATCACCAATGGAACTATGGCCGATCTTGCCATAGTCTGGGCTAAAAATGAAGAAGGTCGCATAGAAGGTTTTATTGTTGATAAGGATCTTCCTGGATTTAGTGCTAATGACATTCAAAAAAAATTCTCTCTAAGAGCTTCTGTGACTTCTGAGTTGGTCTTTGAGGACTGTCGTGTACCTGCTTCTCATAAACTTGAAGTGACAGGACTTCGTGGGCCTTTTTCTTGTCTGAACGAGGCTCGTTACGGGATTGCTTGGGGGGCATTGGGCTCGTCCATGGCCTGTTATGATGAGGCTCTTCGCTACGCTAAATCCAGAATCCAGTTTGATGATAAACCTATTGCGGGCCACCAGCTTGTGCAGGCGAAGCTTGTAGAGATGTACTCAGATATCACCGAAGGACAGCTCTTAGCTCTTCGCTTAGGACGTTTAAAAGAAGAGGGGAAGGTGATCCCTCAGATGATCTCACTGGCAAAGATGAACAATGTCTCTCGTGCTCTTAAACATGCAAGGCTTACAAGGGATATTTTAGGGGCCAGCGGGATCACCTATGAGTATCAGTGTGGGCGCCATCTTTTGAATTTAGAAAGTGTAAACACCTATGAGGGCACCGAAGACATTCATCGCTTGATTCTTGGGCAACATATTACTGGGCTGCCTGCTTTTCAATAAGTGAGGTCTTTGATTATGAAAATGCCAGTTTTTTTTATCGGTCATGGGTCACCTACAAATGCGCTAGAAGATAATGCCTTCACACGCAGCTTGCAAGGAATGCGCAAGCTTTGTCCTGAGGACCCTAAGGCGGTTCTTTGTATTTCTGCTCACTGGTTGACCGAAGGAAGTTGGATTACACATATGAAAACACCTAAAACTATTCATGACTTCTACGGATTTCCACAACCACTTTTTGAAGTGCAATATCCTGCAATGGGCTCCCCAGAGCTGGCTGACCTGATTGTGGACAAGATATCTGATCCACACATTCATCCCGATGATGATCTGTGGGGCTTAGATCATGGCACATGGTCAGTGCTTCGACATATTTATCCCGATGCCGAGATCCCCGTCTTACAGCTGAGTATTGATCTGACTCAGCCCGCTCAATACCACTATGATCTTGGAGTGAAACTGCGCAAGTTACGGGATCGCGGGGTGCTGATTGTGGGCAGTGGTAATGTCGTTCACAATTTACGCAAAATCCGTTGGTCTAAAGAGGCTGAGCCCTATGATTGGGCGATTGAATGTGATGAGTGGGTGAAAACTGCTCTGTTGAGTCGCAATGATAAAACTTTAATTGAAGACTTTGCCGCCACAGAGGCAAGAAGATTAAGTGTGCCTACAACGGACCATTATTATCCTTTGCTCTACTCTTTAGGAGCGGCGGAGCCAGATGAAGTCCCTCAATTTACTTTTGAAGATATCCAATTGGGTTCTATTTCTATGCTGACCATGGCATTTGGAGCTAATTTTATATAAAATTTACAAAAAAAGTTTAAAAATTGCGCTTTTTTGTCACTTTGCCGTATGATCCAGTCTTTAAAAAAGAAGGAGATCAAGGATGATTAAAAAAGCCTTTGCATTTTGGATTGTATTGATGAGTCTAAGCCTACAAGCAAGAGCTTATGAGGGTGTTATTAAATTCTACAACAATTCGAGAGGATTTGGTTTTGTCACTCCCACTTCTGATTCGGCTAAAGTCATTGGATATAAAGATCGCGTATTTGTAGCGGCAAGTCTGCTTAACCTCACTGAAGATGTGGATGTTTTTGATCTGCATGGGTACTGTGTGCGCTTTGATCTTTCTGATGATCCTCAAGGTACAGTGCAAGCCCCTGATCTTGATATGTCCCAAACTCTATACGCGATTAACGTGTACTTGATTCAAGACTGTAAAACGTCTTTATAAATTTAAGACAAAAAAACTTATTAAGCTCAGTGATATTAAAATAAGAAAAAACTAAGATCGAAACGCAGGTGAATTAGAATTGTATTTTAAACTTGAATACACTGAGTTTTAAAAAAGAGCCAGACATCAGTTGAAAGCTAGGGTGTCTGGCTTTAATATAAAGACTTCTGTAGGAGTCTTCCCATGAGTCTTGAAAATGTAAAACTCACTGCCCTTGTGAATGGAATCGGTTTCTTAAAACTCCCTCTGTTGGCTTTTTGCTTTCCGAAAGTCAAAGAGCTTTCAGAACATAAAAGTGTGATTAAGATCAGATTGGGGTATAGAACAAAGAATCACATACGATCTATGTACTTTGGCGCTTTAGCCATTGGGGCTGAGCTGTCCGTGGCCATCACCGCTGTGGATCAGATTCAGAAGAGTAAAAAAAGAATTGATTTTATCTTTAAGGATTTCAAAGCTGAATTTTTAAAAAGAGCAGACGGTCATGTGCTTTTTATTTGTGAAGAGGCAGGTGGAGTAAAGCAGTTGATCGCCGAGGCGGCTGAAAAAGAAGACCGTTTAGAAAAGGAGTTCCGTGGTTATGCCGTTGTAGAAGGTCGTCCCGAAGACAAGATCATGACCTATTCTCTCACACTTTCAGTGAAAAAAAGAGGATAAGTAAGTACACCCAAAAATCTATTGTGGACTTGTTTTTGAATTTGTATGGCGTCCATAGTAAAGCGAAACAAAGCTTGTCCTATTCTAAAATAAGAAAACAAAACCCTTTAGGGTTATAAGAAATTTTACATCTGCGAATGTGGTCAAAATTTATAAGGACGTCGCAGGTGGCAAGAATATCCGTTGGGGAACTTTTCTAAATACTTTTGATGATCCTCTTCGGCACGCCAAAAGGCGTTTGCTGATTTAAGTTCAGTCACCACATCCTTTTTCCAATCCTTAGAACTATTGACTCTTTGGATGACTTTTTTAGCCACTTGCTTTTGCTCGTCGTTTTCATAAAAGATCGCTGATCTATACTGGGTTCCTTTGTCATTGCCTTGTTGATTTACGGTTGTAGGGTCGTGAATGCGGAAGAATTCTAAAAGGAGGTCTTCGTAGGTGATAAGCTTAGGATCAAACAGCACTTGTACGGCTTCGGCATGACCTGTTTTTCCTGTGCGTACATCTTCATAGGTGGGCTTTTGTAAAGCCCCTCCTGCGTACCCCACTTGGGTTTCGATCACGCCTTTTAATGAACCTAAAAGTTTTTCCATTCCCCAAAAACAACCACCAGCAAGATTTGCAGTTTGCCATTTTTCTTTGTCTTTAAAATGAAACAGAAAAGGACCGTATCCTTGTTTTTTCATGTCTTTAAGGGGAATAAATTTAAGGGCGGCAGAGTTCATGCAATATCTTTTTCCACCCCGATCCTTAGGGCCATCATCAAACACATGTCCCAGATGAGAATCTCCAGAGTAGGATTTCACCTCTATGCGCTCCACGCTGAGTTTGTGGTCTGGAACAAGCTTAAGATGTTTAGGGTCAATGGGTTTGGTAAAGCTTGGCCATCCTGAGCCTGAGTCATACTTATCAAGAGATAAAAATAAGGGCTCACCCGTAGCCACATCCACGTAAATGCCATCTTCTTTATTATCCCAGTAGGCGTTCTTAAAGGGAGCTTCTGTGGCTCCCTCTTGAGTGCAGGCATACTGCTCCTTAGTGAGTTTAGTTTTGAGTTCATCAAGAGTAGGTTTTTTATATGGGCTAGAGTGAGATTTTGTATCCATCTTTGTGTGTCCTTCGTGAAGGGGTAATAAAATAAGCAGCGCAAAAGTTATAAAAGCAATTATAGAAGAGTCTTTAGACCATTGTAGAAAGCTAAATTTAAAAGCTAAAAGAGAAGGCATAATTTCAGTCCTGTTCTAGCCCTCCATTATAGCAGAAGTTAAGGGTGAGAAAAAGGGAGGGGCGGCCTACTGTATTGCACGGCGCAGTATTGTGCATTTGACACTACTGTATGGTGCAAGGTACTGTGTGATGTATAAAGGATGAGCTATGAATACACAATTTAAAAAGGGCGTGATCGAAATGTGCGTTTTAAATCTTGTGGCTAGTGAAGACCGCTATGGTTACGAGTTGATTGAAACCATCTCTAAGTCCATCGAGATTTCTGAGGGCACGATCTACCCCATTTTACGAAGGCTATCAAAAGAAGGTTATTTTGAAACTTATCTGGTGGAGTCCACAAGCGGGCCCCCGAGGAAGTACTACAAGATCACCAAACTGGGGAAAGAAGCAGCCCTAGATTTAACAAAAGAATGGAAAAGTTTTGCAGAAAAGGTCAACCAAATTTTAAAAAGTAATAATAACAGGTGAAAGGAATCATGAAAAAAGAAGAATTTATATCCCAATTAAAAGTCGAGTTGATAGGAGAATTGAGCACCTCAGAAATTCAAGAGATTCTTGAAGATCAAGTGGAGTTCATCCACGAAGCCATAGCTTCTGGTCGTAATGAAGAAGAGGTGATTGCAAGTTTAGGGAATCCCAAAAATTTTGCCGACTCTCTGAAGCTAGAAAATCAAGTCAAAAAGATCAAGAGCACAGAAGACATGTGGGGAAAGTCCAAAGAGACATGGAAGGCCACAGGACTTCTAGTTGCCCTTATGCCCTTAAATTTGTTTTTGATTTTAGTTCCAGGAATTGCTGTGCTTAGTTTTTTATTTTCTTGGTTGAGTGTCGGAGCCACTTTGGTTTTTGCGGGCACAATCCTAGTGTTCATTTCCTTTTTTAGTATGCTTTTGGGTTTCACATTTCCGCAGTTCATTGGGTTTGTGCTTTTAAGTCTGGGAGTTTTTAGCCTTGGGGTGAGTGCCTTGTCCTTGCTTTATAAAGTGTTACAAGTGGGATTTGATTTATTAGTAAAGTATTTTAATTGGAACGTGAAGGTATTTAAAGGAGCAAATTTATGAAACTTTTTTTAATTTCTGGTGTTGTGGGGATGTGTGCTGTGGTTGTAGGAGCCATGTTGATAGGGACAGGTGACTTTACGGGAGTGAATGAGAATTTAAAATTTTTGGAAAATTTGGATGTTCGTGTGGACGAATCTGGAGATAAAACCAATGTCAGTGTGAAGTTAGGTGATGGGACAAAAGGAGGAAAAGGTACTATTGTGGTTCGTGATGACGACCGTATAGAAGTGTCTTTAAATAAAAACACCAAATTTACAGAGGAAAACTTTGTCTTTGAGGATTCAAAAATCAAAGAGATCAAGATCAAGGGATTTTCCGCTAATATAGAAATCTCGGGCAGTACAGATTCCAAGGAGTTCACTATAGAAATGGAATGTGCCAAGGAGTACCAAGACACCTGTCAAAAGATGATCCAAGAACAAGCAGGGGTGTTAAGCATTGAAGGCCCAGGGCACAGTGGATTTAAATTTGGCAAAGGTCAGATTGTTAAAAATATTGAGATCGAGTTTCCTGCCAGTAGCACTAAAAAGTTAAATATGGATTTGGGTGCAGGAAATATTGAGATTGAAGAGGCCGCCTTTTCTGAAGTGCAGCTTAACACAGGGGCTGGCAATATCAGTATGGATGAGGTCAGTGTGAATCGTCTTGAAATTAAAAATGGAGCAGGAAAGATTGCTTTAGAAAGTTTGGACGCCAGAGGTGAGGTGCTCATCAGCAGCGGTACGGGGGCTATTAAAATAGAAAGCTTAAATCCAGAACCTAATATTACAGTCAAAACAGGAGCTGGAAGTATTGAATTTAAAAATAAAGCTAAAATGAGCGATTATAAAATCAAAGCCAAGACAGGGATCGGTTCTGTAAGTCTACCCCAGGCCGATAAGGTCGTAAATGGCTACAGCTACTTTGGATCAGGCAAGGGCACTGTGGAACTTAAGACAGGAACAGGGTCTATAAAAGTCAAATAAATTAAAAAAGCGTGATGGCTTTCTCACGGAAAGTTTCTTCACGCTTTTTTTGCAAAATAAAGTCCTGTCATCAATAAGAGGGACTTGTAGCTAAGATCAGTAAGTGTATCGTCCTTTGATGTGACAGCCGTTGCTAAAGTGGGCGTGGTCTCGGTGACCAAGGGTGATATGCTTCCCGTTTCTATAAAGAGTCTTCATCTGACCTCGCATGCAACCCACAAACTCACTGAATCTTCCACCGTTGATGGCCTTATAGGTTTGACCTTTACAGATGATGGCCCCGACATCCACGGCTCGACCCGAAGGATGGCAAGAACGCCCTCCACGTTTTCCATAAGTGCCATAGTTAGCAGGAATACATCCAGGTGCACACTTTTTAAAATTGGTAATAAAAGAAGGCCAGATGGGAGCGGAGTTACTGGGCATCTTTAAATTCGCTTTATAAATACGAGCTTCTCTTTTTAGAAGAGAGTCGTTACCGTTCTCGTGGCTAGAGTCCAACTCATAAGAGGTTCCATTGTCTAAGTCCTCCTCCTCTAGATCATTCTCCTCGGTATAGGAGAGACCATCGCTTAGATCATAATCCTCATCATGAAAATCGTAGTGCTCCCAATTTAAGCTATCCAAAAATCGTTGGTCAATGGTGTCTTCTGTATCTAACTTAAGGGCCTCTCTAAGCTCGCTGTCTGAAAAATCACAAGTCAGGTCTTCTCCTGTGCATGGAGTTGCAGAGTTTGGATTAGCTTGAAACTTAAAAGCGTAAGTGGACAGTGGCAATAACGACATGATGTATATAAATACTGTTTTCTTCATAATGCTCCTCGTGTTGGTTATGTTTTTTTTGTGTCTGAACTATAAGAGCAGCAAGGAACGGATTAAAAGTTAAAACTCATTTGTGTAGGAATCTAAAAATTAAAGATCGAATTTATAAAATAAATTCTGCTTCTGACCTGAATCCAAGCATCAGAGGGGCAAGATAAAAAGGCAAACATGATTTGGCATGATTCATATTTGATTATAAGGTGAGCTTAAATGTCGTTGGGTTGAAGCTATAAGGGCACGCCCCCAGTATTGAAGGAGCTACGAGCTTACATGTAAAGTTTGAAAGTGAGAGTTAAAATTTGCTGAGGATATCTAAGCAATAAGACAGTAAGGCCAGCAGAGTGAAACCGAAAAGAAAAATTTCATCAGGTAAAAACATGTCTGTGACCTCGATTAAGCGTTTTTGACTTTATTTGGTAGAGATGAAAGCTTTTTGTATTCTCGTTTAGCATCCCAATGGGTCTTAGTGCTCTTATGTCCCATCTTATAGTGATGGCGACAGTTTTTAGAGCAGGTTTGAATAGAGGCATCCTCTTGATGGTCATCCAGGCAATGGTTGCACACAATGGCGGGCTCATGGCACTGAACGCACTCTAAGGGATCTAATGAAGCAGGTTGACCGCAGTGAACGCAAAGCCCGTAACGCAGCGAAGGTTTAAGCTCTTGATCGACAGCCACACGGTGGTCAAAAACAAAACATTCCCCTTCAAATTCACCATTTGGACGTTCTTTGATGTAGTTTAAAATTCCACCATCAAGTTGGTAGACATTTTTGTAGCCTTGACGGCGCATTTCGATCGAAGCCTTTTCACAGCGGATCCCCCCTGTGCAGTACATAAGGATAGGTTCTTCTTTATCAAGTTCCAGCTCCTCGACAAGCTTAGGAAATTCGGTGAATTCTTTCATGGCCCAGTCTTTGGCGGTTCTGAACTTGCCGATCTCCATTTCGTAATCGTTTCTGACATCTAGGACCACAGGGTTTTTAGTGCGGATAAAATTCTCCCACTCTTCTGGGCTTAAATGCGAAGGGTCTTTTTCTGAAGCAGGCAGAACGGTTTCATCCCCCAGGGTGACGATTTCTTTTTTGACCTTTACTTTGGCTCGTCGAAAGGGTTGGAAGTCAGACAGGCTCTCTTTGTATTCAAAAGTTAAAGGAGCGCAAAAAGATTGCAATTTGGCTAACCACATATCGCGGGCCTCTTCACTTGGACAGGACATTGTGCCGTTAAAGCCTTCTTTTCCAATTAAAAGTAAGCCTAAAATCCCATGCTCTGAAGCCCAGTTTTCAATCTCGGTGGCTTTAGCTTTGAAGTCTGTGCCTTCGGGCCACGAGAAAAACTTATACGAAGCAATGATTCGGTACGGATTTGTGTGTGTCATGCTCTCTTATATCCAAAAAATGTGAAGAATTGTCAAAAAATAATAACAGACCTTGTAGGGGATTCATAACGCAAAGGGGACTTCGGTAGGGATTTCTTTTGTCAGTGGAGTGCTCTTTTTTGTATGATAGGGGTATACTGTAAAAACTTGGGGGATTTTAAGGATGATGAAAACAGTAAATGCACTTTGTATTGGGATTTTAATGTTAGGAGTTTGGGGATGTAAGACTGCGGAAAAGCAAAGCGGGTCGGCGACTCCTATTGCGAATTCTGATAATACAGCCGCAGGGGGAACCGAATACGGGGTGTGTGCAATTAAAATCGAAGAGCAGACCATGAGCCCTAAAAATTCCCTCTTTCTTTCCATGAACCCTAAGATGAAGTGTGGGGAGTATCAACGCTGTTACCACATGACCTTAGAGGGCACCTGTGATGTGCAATTCACTCCTGTGATTTATGTAGAAGCTCAAGAGCGCAACACGGAGAACTTTTCGCCTAACCCTGAAAAGAATGGAAGCTATAGATTTAAGAAAAACGCGCCATGCGTCGACGGCACATTCCGCGTAGGAGTCTGGTTGCAGCTCAAAGGGACCGATTCTTTTGAAGTGAAAACCAAGCATTTCCAAAGTCTTAAGGCTTTACAGGCGGACACCTCTGATTATGTGATGATGAACACCAGCCTTTTTCAGCCTGATTTTGATGCAGGCACAGGGGAAGTTAAGGGGTTTACAGATAGCTCTTCAACTTATAAGAGTAAGCTGTCGCAATGTCGTCGCAAGTTTCCGACGACATATTTAAAGCAAAGACAGTAAACTTTAAAATAGGTTGTAAATGTTTAATAATCTTTCAGATAAGCTCTTAGGGTCGATCAAAAAAATTTCAGGTCGCTCTAAGATTTCAGAATCTAATATAGAAGAAGTTTTAAAAGACATTCGCATGGGGCTGTTAGAGGCCGATGTGAACTTTAAGGTGGTCAAAACCTTTATTGATAATGTCAAAGCCAAAGCTTTGGGGCAGGCCGTTTTAAATAGTGTTACCCCTGACCAGCAATTTACAAAAATTGTATATGACGAGCTAGTCGCACTTTTAGGTGGAGAAGCCCCCTTTATTGATGTGAAGAAATCACCTTCACACATTATGCTTGTGGGGCTACAAGGGGTGGGGAAGACCACGACCACGGCTAAACTGGCAGTTTACATTCGTCAAAAACTCCAAAAACGTGTGGGACTAGTTCCTTTGGATGTCTATCGACCTGCGGCCATAGAACAGCTGCAAACCTTAGCAAAACAAATAGATATCCCCTGCTTTTCCAGTCAGTTAGGGGAAAAACCTCAAGAACTTTTGCGACAAGCTGAAGAGTGGCGTAAGCAAAACGACCTCGAAGTTTTGATCTTAGACACCGCGGGACGTTTGCAAATTGATGAGACCCTGATGGATGAACTGCAGGGGCTTAAAGAACTCGTTCAGCCCAAAGAGATTCTGCTTGTGGCCGATGCCATGTTAGGACAGCAGTCGGTCAATGTGGCTAAGGGCTTTCATGATAAATTGGGACTTTCAGGTCTGATTTTGACTAAAGTCGATGGGGATGCGCGTGGTGGGGCGGCCTTAAGTATTCGTGAAACCGTCGGTATACCCATTAAGTTTTTAGGTATAGGCGAAAAGGTTTCAGCCCTTGAGGTGTTTCACCCTGATCGTTTAGCCTCTCGAATTTTGGATCGTGGGGATGTTGTGGGTCTAGTGGAAAAGGCCCAAGAGATGATCAATGAAAAAGATGCTAAAGAGGCCGCTCGTAAACTTTCAAAGAATGAGTT
Source organism: Pseudobdellovibrionaceae bacterium (assembly GCA_023954155.1). Taxonomy (NCBI): domain Bacteria; kingdom Pseudomonadati; phylum Bdellovibrionota; class Bdellovibrionia; order Bdellovibrionales; family Pseudobdellovibrionaceae; species Pseudobdellovibrionaceae bacterium. Next base: position 91,795 of record JAMLIO010000008.1, read on the forward strand.
TACAGTGGAAGACTTCCTCAAGCAGATTCAGATGATGAAAAAGATGGGGGGGCTGGGAAGCATTATGGGTATGCTCCCTGGTATGGGGCAGGCGATGAAGCAGCTTAAAAATCAGGCGATGCCCGATGATGAGCTTAAAAAAGTAGAGGCCATCATCAATTCCATGACGCGTCAGGAGCGTCAGAATCATAAAATTCTTTCAGGGTCTAGAAGGTTACGAATCGCGAAGGGCTCTGGAACGCGAGTGCAGGATGTGAATAAATTTGTAAAACAATTTGAGCAGGCCAAAAAGATGATGAGCACCATGATGAAGATGGGCTTTAAAGGTGGCCGTATGCCATTTTAATGGGATTTGAAGAGGCGTATTTTTCTGGTTGAATTATTTTAAGTCTACAGGTAAAACTTTAGCCGCTAGATGGCATTTTGCCATAGGAATTAAGGAGTTAAGTTAATGGTTGTAATTCGTTTATCTCGTGTTGGAGCAAAGCATAGTCCTAAGTATCGTGTGACTGTTGCTGATTCTAGAAGAGCTCGTGGTGGAAAATTTATCGAAGTGGTAGGAAGTTACAATCCTATTCCTAGCGGTAAAGCTCCTGAAGTGGTCTTGGATATGGACAAGGTCAATGCTTGGATCGCAAAAGGTGCACAACCTTCAGATACAGTGAGATCCTTGATCAGAAAAGTGCAGGCGGCAAAGTAAATTTAATTATTTTGTCATGCTTTGACTTCCCTTAAATGATATAGTTTATCTATTAGGGTTACGTTGAAGCAAAGGCTCTTAAAGTTAGGTCATAACTTAAAAATCGACAGCATGACAAAGCTTTACAAACCTAGCATCAAAACTGAGCGACTGACTGTAATATAACTATAATAACGATGGGTAAGTGTAATTTTACTACGGGATGATAAAGAGGGAGTTATGGAAACAAGTTTAAAAGATCTAGTTGAGTTCATGGCCAAGTCATTGGTGGACAAGCCAGAAGAAGTGTTTGTGAAAGAAGTTGTGGGCGAGCAAACTACGGTTGTTGAGCTTAAGGTGGCTAAAGAAGACCTGGGTAAAGTGATTGGAAAGCAAGGACGTACGGCAAGATCAATGCGCACGATCCTTACTGCTGCGAGCACTAAACTGCAAAAGCGCAGTGTTCTTGAAATCGTTGAATAGTTAAGCCTGCGATTTATAAAATTTTACGACTTTGAAAAGACCAAGACGTTTTGTCTTGGTTTTTTTATTTTAGAGCTTTATATGAGTTAAAGATCAAAGAGTGGAGAAGTATGTTGGTTTGTATAGGTAAAATTGTAGATGCTCATGGTTTAAAGGGTGAGGTGAAAGTTAGATTTATCTCTGAAGACCCTGAGTGGATCGAAGATCTTTTTCGCCTCTATATCCATCCCGAGGAGTCAGGCAGTTTTTTAAATGCTGCGGTCTCGTCCTCTGAGATTTATGCTGCAGATGAAAAGTTGAAGACTCACAACGGACAGAAAGACAAAGGGGTTCCAGCCACGGACACCTCTCTGCCCGTTTATGATGTGGAAGAGGTGAGATACACCAACCAACTTTGGATTTTAAAATTGTCGGATGTGCATGATCGCACTCAAGCGGAAGCCCTTAAAAATCACTTTGTTTTTGTGACGCAAGATTTTTTTAAAACTTCAGATCAAGAAGCACCCTACTTGCTTGAACTTAAAGGTTACCAAGTAGAGGTTCAGGGGCAGGAGTGCGGAGAGGTAGTGGGGTTTTTAGAAACCCCCGCTCACAGTCTCATACTCTTAAAAACCCTAAGTGGTGAGTATGAAATCCCTTGGGTTTCAGATTTTATTGGGGAGATTGATCGTGAACAGAAAATTATAAAAATGACATTTCCCTTAGATCTTTTGTCTGAGGATTTTAATACTAAAAAATAAAAAAGGTTTTTTAAACGTATGAAGTTTGCAGTGCTGAGTCTTTTTCCAGAAGTGATCACAGGAGGTCTTGTCGGCCTTGTGGGAAGTGCTAAAGAGAAGGGACTTTACGAACTTCAAGTGTGTGATCTACGCGCTTTTGGAAAGGGCACCCATAAAGCTCTGGATGATGTTCCTTATGGGGGTGGTGATGGAATGCTCTTACAAGCCGAACCCCTTAAGGAGGCTCTTGAGCATATCCGAACTTCTGATCCTAGTTTTAAAGAGGCAAAGGTCATCTGTTTAAGCCCTAAGGGCAAACTATGGACTCAACGCGAGGCCTTGCTGTGGGCCAAGGATGCAAGCCCTAAGATTTTAGTGTGTGGGAGATACGCGGGCCTAGATCAGCGTTTTATTGAGGAGTGCTGTGATGAAGAGATCTCTATAGGAGATTACATTCTCAATGGGGGAGAGTTAGGGGCTTTGGTCATTATGGAGTCTGTGATTCGTTTACAGGAAGGGGCTTTGGGCAATGCCCAGTCTTCGTGTGTGGATAGCTTCAGCCAAGACGATGGACTCTTAGAGGCCCCCCAATACACGCGTCCAAGGCAGTGGCAGGGACGCGAGGTGCCCGAGGTGCTACTTTCAGGCCATCACGATCACATCACCAAATGGACGCGCTATATGGCTCTGTTAGAAACAGGTTATCGTCGCCCTGAGCTTCTGACTTTGGCGGTGTGGGAAGAGTTGTGCGAGCTTTTAAACTCCAAAGACACTTTGGCCGTACAGACTTTGAAGGACTTCGGCGAGTCTAAAGTGCAAGAGCTCAAAAAACGAGTTCGCAATAGAGGAGAGTCTTATGGCAGGGGCTGAGATTCATGTGGGACTGGTCCACCACCCTGTTTATGATCGCCAAAAAAAGATCGTAGCGACAAACATCACCAACTTTGATGTCCATGATATTGCGCGCGTGTGCCGTTGTTATGGGGTGAAATCTTACAGTTTGATTCATCCCTCAGAGGAACAACTGATGTTTGTCTCACGCATTCGAGACCACTGGGTGACGGGTTATGGTAAAAAATTTAATCCACTCAGGTCAGAAGCTTTGGATTATATCTATACAGCCAAATCCATTGCGGAAGCGGCTAAAAATCATGGAATCACCCAAATTTATGCCACTAGTGCCAGAGTTCATGAGGGCTTTAAGAGCCTAAGCTTTAAGTCCCTCAAAGAGCAGATTCTCACTGAGGAATCTCAGGAACAGATTTTATTATTATTCGGAACAGGCTTTGGCTTATCCAGAGAGGTTTTTGAGCAATGTGATGGCATTCTGGAGCCCATTGCGGGGAGTTCTAGAACGGATTTTCGCCACCTTTCGGTGCGTTCAGCCGTAGGAATTGCTCTTGACCGACTCGTAGGGTCATGATAGCTAATCACCTTTGGCAATTCATTATTTTTTTGAAAGTTAATTATTATTTGAGGTGCACCATGAACTTTGTAGAATCTGTTATTTCTGCTCTGACTCCTAAACCAAAATTTCCAGCATTTAAAACTGGGGACACTTTATCTGTTCATGTGAAAGTTAAAGAAGGTGAAAAAGAAAGAATTCAGATCTTCAAAGGGACTGTGATCAAGGTTCAGGGTTCTGGCCTAGGTCGCTCGTTTACCGTAAGAAAGATGTCTGACGGTGTAGGTGTGGAAAGAACTTGGCCGTTCACGAGTCCTGCTGTGGACAAAGTGGAGCTTCATAGCATCGGTAAAGTTCGTCGCTCTCGTATTTTCTATCTTCGCAAGCTTAAAGGTCGTGCCGCTCGTCTTGAGTCTGAGTACGCTCCCGCTGTTAAAGATAACCAGAACGCTAAAAACTAAAAAATATAGTGTAATTCACCATGGATTTGATTCAATGGTCCTCTACGGAAACTGGGCTGCCTGTGATCGGTGTCGATGAGGCAGGACGGGGTTGCCTATGTGGGCCTGTGTATGCGGCGGCTGTGATTTTTAACTCCAAAGCAGAAAAAGGGTTTTACAAAGACTCCAAACTTTTAAGTGAAAAAAAACGAGAAGAACTTTATGAACAGATTCTTGCCACCCATAAAGTCGGAGTGGGTTTTGCCACAGCTAAAGAGATAGATCAGATCAATATTTTACAAGCTACCTTTTTAGCAATGAAAAGAGCCATAGCAAGTCTTTCGGATGTGACCGAGGCCCATGTTATGATTGATGGCAATCAACTTTTACCGCAATTTCAAAGCTTTCCACAGAGTGCGATTATAAAAGGGGACCAAAAGGTTCCAGAAATTTCTGCGGCCAGCATTGTGGCCAAAGTGTCCAGAGATCGGTACTTAAAACAGATCAGTGCGACCTATCCTGAGTACGAATTTAGCAAACACAAGGGATATGGAACCGCAGTACATAAAAAACTCATTGAAAAATATGGGCCTTGTCAGGAGCATCGACTCACCTTTAAAGGCGTTCGCGAATTTTATAAACCATCCGCCCAATGATTATTACAAGGGACTGACTTACGAACTGTTAGTGGCTTCAGTTTTGTGGGCTAGAGGTTGGGAACTGATCTATCACAGAAAAAAAATCGCAGGTTATGAAATTGATTTAGTCCTAAAATGGGGTTCATCACTTCGTGCTCAAAATCAGATTTTACTTATTGAAGTGAAGTCCAAACCTCCAAGTCCTGTATGGCATTGTTTTCCGCGTTTTGCATTTGATCAAAATGAACGATTTAAAAATGTAGTTTTAAAACTGCAAAATAAATATCCCCATCACAATATCATGGGAGTGCTGGCTTTAGTGGACCAGCGCAGGGTTGAGTTTTTGTTTTTAGACGAGGTTTAAATAGCCTAACACTCAGAAATAGATTAAGTTTTTAAGAAAGAGGACGTTTAAAAACTTAGCTAATGAAACATAATACTTCTTTTCTGTTTTTGCGAGGTCTTGGGCGGAACCAATATCATTGGGGGGATCAAAGTGCTTTTAGAATGGCCTTTGGCAATCAAGTGTATTTTTTGGATCAGCCAGGATTCGGAGAAAACATCAATGTCAGGTCCCCAGCTTCGGTGCCTGCGATCACAGATCGTCTGAATGAACAGTGGGAAAGTTTAAACGTCGATAAAGATTCAAAGAAAGTTTTAGTGGGTTTGTCTTTGGGAGGCATGGTCTCCATGGACTGGGTGAGCAGATATCCTGAGACTTGGGACTATTTGATTTTAATCAACTCCAGTGTAAAAGATTTAAGTCCATTTTGGCAGCGTTTGAAAATGCAAAATTATATCTCCTTGATTAAAATCTCTATGATGAGTGATCCTCTTGAAAGAGAAGAAGCTGTTTTTGATCTGACATGTAATATGAGTGACAAAGAATCTACACTGAATTGGTGGGATGAGATCTATCAAAAATATCCTCCTGATATTGTTGACATCACCAACCAACTTTATGCAGCCAGTAAGTTTAAGTCACCTAAGAGTTTACCTGAACGTCTTAAAACATTAGTGTTGACTTCCAAGGCCGATCGTTTGGTGTCATACAAGTGCTCTGTGGCTATTTCTAAAAAATATAATACGGATATAAGGTTTCATAACCAAGCAGGGCACGATCTTGTTCTAGATGATCTATTTTGGTGTGTGGCCCAGATTAAAGAGTGGCTGAACACTCAGGACGATTTTAATTTTTAGAAAGATATTTGATTTTGTCGCTGGATTTTTAAAAATTCGAACCTATTTTATTTAAATGGGGATTAAATCAAGTCAAAAGTATAAAAATGATTTACTACTCAAAGCGAGATGGAAATTAAACGGATAATATATGAAAGAGTTTAAATTAAATACTTTTTTAACATCACAGGCCCAAGATAAACTTTATGGACTAGGTGATGATATTGAGTTGTGTTTAAAACAAACTCAAAAAAATTTACATATTCCCCATAGACCCGCCAGAGACGTAGAAGTTTTGGATATTTTTAAGATGCCCCCAAAATCTAACTTAGACTCTGTGGATGGACAAATGCGTCTTATTCATGATCTAGCACATATTGAAATGCAAGCCATGGAATTAGGTTTAAGAACTTTAACTGAATTTCCTGAGGCACCCCTAGAATTTAAAGAACAACTGATCGAAGTGATCTTAGATGAATCCAGACATTTAAAAATGCTATTGGACTGTTTGGAGCACCACAAACGACCGTGGGGGAGTTACCCTGTTCATTTAAGTCTTTGGTTTGCAACAAGTTCAGAGGACAGTTTATTAGATCGCATTTTGATTGTGCATCGTTATTTGGAAGGTTCTGGTCTTGATGCGGGAGAAAAGATCACCAAAAAACTTTGGGGCGCAGGACAAAAAGGACTTTTAGATATTGTTAAAGTGATTGTAGATGAAGAGGTGTCGCATGTGAGTTTTGGATCTAGGTGGTTTAAACAGTTATGTGAAGAACAGAAAATGGATTCAGACCATGTCTTTACGCAAAGGATGCAAGCGCTTCATCATCGGCTTCCTAAACGTGTCCTTAAACTAAATCGTCAACTAAGGACAGAGGCTGGATTTACAGAAACCGAAATGAATGTACTTGAAGGATTAAATTCTGTTATTTGATATTGCAAACTACAGCGGCATTGGCCCAGTCGCCTGCGGTGTAGATCATTTTTTTGCTAGCAAGTTTGATTGCCGCATTAAGTTCATTCTGAGTTTGGAAAGGTCCATACTCTTCAGCAAAGTTAAGGGCTTTAATATTTAGTGTAGACAGACTGAGGGTGAGTTTTTGTTTGTTTCTTTTCACACCTGAAGTCGTAGCGTAAAAATCGGAAACGGCAGAATCATTACTACGAATGTATGTCAGTAAACTGTAAAAATCTTGTTTGCTGGCACTGTTGTCGCTGTGTAAAACCCTGACTCGAACCATGTGGTTGCCACCTAAAAACACATCTTTGATATTTTCTTGATTCTTTTCCACATCCAAAGATAATGTTCTGCTGATTGTTTCTTGAGTGGGTGCGCCTGTTTTTTTATCGAAGGCATTGATACTTAAAGAAACATCACAGGCTACCTTTTGTGCGGTGTTGGCAAAAGATAGGGTAGGCATGATCATAAGGGTTATAAAAAGTACTAATAATTTGTGGCTCATGGGTTCCTCTTTTTAGCTTCCATTTTTAAAATGGGAGACTTATTTTTCTTATAAACACTTCAATATTGATGCCAAAGCCACTGAATTTTTGATCTCAAAATGAGTCATTGAAATGACATATATTTTATTTGATGGGGATTTACAGTGTATTTTGAATTTAAGCTCTAGATGTAAACAGAATCATTAACAGTCTTTAGAGCGGGTGTTTAAGACTTGGACAGCTTTTTTAAAGCGGGCAAGTGATCAATTATAATTTATTACTCTTGACGTTCTAAGAGATTTAAACTTTGACGTTACAGAGAAGGGGAAGTTAGGGCCTTGTTAAACTAGATCGTGTGTGTGTTGGGATCTAAAAATTGCCATTTGCCTTCAGGTAGGTCGTTCAGATGTAATTTCCCGATGCGCACCCGTAAAAGATCTATGACTTGTAAATCCACGAGCTGGCACATTCTGCGAATTTGACGATTTTTTCCTTCACGAAGAATGAAACGTAATATTTTTTGGTCCTTATTCACCAAAGTGACTTCAGCTGGTTTTAACTTTTGACCATCTAAGCTTAAACCAAACCCCAATTTTTTAAGTTTATCAGGAGTAATAGAACCCCTGACTTTTACAATATACTCTTTATCAATTTCTGAGGCTTCACCAATAATTTTTTTAGCTAAAGTTCCGTCTTGCGTGTAAAGCATTAAGCCTCTTGAAGGAGCATCTAGTCGTCCTGCAGGTCCAAGCTTTACAGGGTCAAATTCTTTATAAGAAAGGGAATAGCTGGAAGTGTCTGCATCTTTAGGAGTGTAGAAGTTCTTTTTCTGGATCAGCGATAAAGCGTGGGCGTACTTGGGATCATTAAAGGTGGATACAAATCCAGGAGGTTTATTTAAAATCACAGTCACCTGGTCAGAGATTTCATGTTGGGCCTTAACGTTGACTAAGATCAAAGAGCGAGGATCAATAACTTGTCCAGGAGATTTTAAGATTTCACCATCTACAGAGATCCATTGATTTTCCACCCACTTTTCTGTGGTTCGACGGGATGCAATCTGCTTCTCAGAAAAAAGTTTAGAGATGCGCACCTTATCCATAAAAACAGGGACCTCTATCTAACAGCTCGATGATGCGTGGAAAAATTTGACCTTTACTCATACCAGTAAGATGCCTCCATCCACAGGCACTAGAGTTCCAGTGATCCACTCACTAGCATTTTCAGCATAAAAGCAGACCACTTTAGCAATGTCTTCAGGCTGTCCAATACGCCCTATAGGTTGAGCGGCGTTGAGTTGCTCTCTGAGTTTTGCATCTTCTGTTTGATAAAACTCTTGGATTGGAGTTTCCACAATACCAGGACAGATGGCATTGACAGGAATTTTTAAAGGAGCCAGTTCAAGAGCCAAAGCTTGTGTTAATGAGTTTAATGCGGCTTTGGACGCCGAATAAATGGAGGTATTAGGGATGGGTCTTAATCCTAAAGAGGAAGAGATGTTAATGATCCTTGCTTCTTTTTGGTCTTTTAAAAAAGGCAGAAGACCTTGAGTGAGAATAGCAGGGGAGAAGAGGTTGACCTGAAACTGTCTTTGCCATTCTTCCATTGAGTTTTCAGAAAAAGGCATTCGAGAAACAACACCTGCGTTGTTCACTAAAACCACTCTATTAAAATTTTTGTCTTTAAAGCTACCAGCCAGACTGCTGCTGATTTTGGTCACTTGATCTACATCATCTAAATCACATTGGTAGTATTCGCTGCCAGGTAAAGACGTAGATACGCTTTTAAGACGCTCAGTGTTTCTTCCCAAAAGAACAAGATGGTATCCTAAAGGATGTAGGGCCTGTGCTATAGCGTGGCCAATACCCGAGCTGGCTCCTGTAATAATGGCAAGTTTAGTATTCATAGAGGTGTCCTTCTGTTTGATTGTGGAGTTTTAGTCATTGTGGGTCGAAAGCTCTTCTAAATTTAACATATTAAACGAATTGATACTCCAGTTTTTATATCTACCGTTGGACAGAAAGGCAAAGTACATTTCACCAAGGGGAATAAAGGAGTAGGTTTTTTTTAATTCCATTAGACCTTTTGAGCACAGATCTTGCTGTTTTTGCCTCTGATCTAAGGATAAAATCTTAAGTTGTTTTACAATTTGGTCTAATTTGGTGTTTTGAATTTCAGTAAAGTTATTTACAGAATCTGATGTAAAAGACTCCAGAGCTTCAGCGCATGTAGGGGTCAGCAAAGGAAGACCTTTTCGGATGATTTCAAAGTTTCTGTCTCTGATTTTTTGAAAAAATTGCCCCGACTCCAGAGGAAGGATTCTGACCTCTAAGCCTAAATGCTTTTTCCACTGATAGGCGATCCACTCCATGCCTTTTTGGATGTCTGTGCCGCCGACCTCAGAAAAGTTAAGAGTGAAGGCCTTAGTTTTGAGTGCTGAAGGGACTTTATCGTAATGGGCTTGGGCTTTTTTAAGATCAAAAGTGTAACAGTGTTCTGACGCTTCAGAAGAAGGTGAGGACTTATAAAACTTGCTGGGCAAAGCAGGACATCCAGGGAGGCCCTTGGACTTATAAATGGTTTGCAGTTCAGAAAAGTTGAGGGAGTAGCTAAGAGCTTTTTTGAGGTCCATATTATCCACAGTCTTAGAGAGACCAATGCCATCCATACGCATCATGGTTTGAAAGTGGAGCTGCTCTTTGTATTTATTAAAAAATGCGCGAGGGACATTTTTAATAAAATCTAACTTTTGCGACTCAAACATTCTAATGGCCGTTCCTTCATCCTCAATAAAATAAACGGTCACGTTGGGGCGGGGACTAGAGTTAAAAACTTCATTGTTGATGGTATTTGCGGTCAGAGTGACATGCTGTCCTTTCTTATAACTTAGAACTTTATAGGACCCCGACGAGATCAGCTCTTCAGGTTTCTTGTAAAACATTTTTTGTGGACGAGGAGAAAATTCAGTTTTGGCTAACAGGTAAATGTCTTGAGGGGAATATGTTTTAAATGCGAATTGCAGGGTCTTGTCATCAGGTGTGAGAATGTCGAGATGTGGGTCTTGATTTTTAAGATTAAGGAAAAATCCCGAAGTTTCAGTGACCTGTTCAAAGGCAAGTTCAAAGGAATATTTAAAATGCTTGGAAGTGATAGGGGTTCCATCTTGGAATTTGAGGTGGTCTTTGAGGGTGCATGTAAAAAGGTTTTGTGAAGTCCATACACATTCTTTAGCGGCATTGAAATAAAGCTGGTCCCCAGCATCTATGCTGACCAAAGGGCGAAAAAGATGATTGAGCAAAAACCAAGAGGAGGTGCCTTTTTGTAAAATGGGATCAAAGGTAAGGGGGGTTACAGGGATATGATAGCGGAACCCCAAATCCTTTTGAGTGAGATGAGTGTTCTTGGAACAAGCGGTTGCCACAAACACGGTAAAACAAATCACAGCAAGATACTTAATCATAGTAGGGTTTTAAGATGGAATTATGTTATTGGCTATTCAAAAAAGTGCATGCCCTTGAAGTGGTAGGCGTACATAGGTTTAAGATGGAATATGTATTTGGCTATTCAAAGGCGTGTAGTTTGATCTCTTTTTGGCCAGCCAGAGTATTTCTGTATTCTGTACCGTTGATATCCCGACCAATCACAGCAATCACAAGGGTGTGCTGCTGATTATAACGAGGATCGCCTGAAGGATAGGCCCCTGTGATGTCCACTTGAAAACGGAATCGACCGCTTTTACAGCCATTAAAGATTCTTTGACTGGTATGAACAGGATACGAGCTTTCTGTGTGAAATAGAGACCATTCGATATAATTTTCGGGAAAGTCGCCTTCGTTACATAAGCCATTGATGTCAAAGCGTCGGGCCGCGGCTCTATTGATCACATGGGGGTCATTCCCTGCGATAAAGATACCTAGGAGCCCAGCACCTGTAGCAGACTCACACTCAGCCCCACTGGCCTCACATTCGCTGATATCCGTATTTAAGCTATAGCCCTCTTGGTACACATCACAGCCTATGATTCCCCCCAAAAGGGAAAGGATAAAGGTACACATAAAAAGGCGGTTCAAACTATGATTTACCACACTACTTTATCGGTAAAATAGAAGATGAAATTGAGGGTATTGGGACGTTTCAGTAGGGAGGCGTAGGGCTCAAATCAAAGAAAAAAGGGGGTAGTGTCTTATTTTGAGGCAATTGACGCTTAGTTTCATGCGCTAGACTGGCCTCTAGTCTGGAGTCTAAAGCAATTAGACTTATTTGAAAGAAGACCTTGCATTTTTTTCATGCAATTTCTTAGAATATAAGTGGGGGGGCGATGTTGACCAGAAGGACGCTTGAAGCACGGATGCTTCACATCGCCTTTTTTATATCTAGGGTAATTAGCAGTTTTCTACTTCGAGTAATGATTTAGATTTAAACAGAGTTAGTAATTCTGCATAAATTGTTTCGATCTCTTTTTCATCAATACTACGTTTGCTTAAGTTTGAAGTTAAAACAATCTCCGCTGCTTTTTGCATTTTGTTTAAGCTGTACTCAAGATTTTCATTTTCTAATTTTTCTTTTAAGCGAGAGCCTATGAAAGAAAACATAAGATCAGCAATCTCTTGGGTCTTTGCGTTTTGTGTAGAGTTGTTTTTAATTGCAATCGCTGCAGAAAGAACCGTCTCTACATAAGTTTCAACTTTAGAAATTTGAATGTTTGAGTTTTTGTTGGTGTTGTGAACTCTAACGGCTTCAATAAGAGATTCTAGTGATCTGGCAAACTTAGTTTGAGATTGAACATCGAATCGTCCTGATTGCTCGTTAATGGCACGGCTGATTTCGGAAGACACTCTTTGCGCGCCTAAGTCTCTTAAAGTCATGGCGACTTTATCGGCAACACGTGCACGACTTTCTGCGCTTTTTAGGTCCTTAACCTCAATCTTAATTCCACCACCACGATTTGCAAAAGCAGGAATCGCCAAAGTCATCGCTGTGCAAACCATAATTAGTTTTTTAATCATATACCCTCTCCTATTCATAAAATACGAAATCTTTTAAATTCCTCTGTAAAATAAATCAAGCAAGCCAAATGCCAAACTGTTATTGCTCAAGTTGTAAATTATTCAAGTAGAACTTATTTCCGTGTATCCAATCGTCTAAATATTGCGCTTTTAACTCTCCAGTGAGACCTAAAAGGTCACCTCTTAGCCTTTGAACCAACCAGTCCTTAAACAGGTCAGACGTAGAGGCTTCGGCTAGTGTTATCACTCCGTTTTCATTATCACTTAACAGCTGTTCAAAAAGGGCATCAGGGGTGATCTCATCATTATCAAGTTTGTAAAATAAGGGTCTTAAATACTGCTCAAGAGCGCCCATATCTTTGGGTTCAAATAAGAGAGCATTTTTAAGATGGTAGTTGTTAGTACCGAAAAGATCGGCAGGATCAGGGTTGCGATCTGAGTCGTTTTTCAGAGTCACAAAGTAGTCTACGATTCTGATGGCCACAAGGTCATCCACCTTAGTGAGCGCATCTGCCACTTTCACCTGAGACATGAAACGAGCACGGTCTTCTCTGTTGATCCAATCAATGGGTGAACCAATGCCATCAAAGGTTTCATTGATCAGATTGGTAAGGTGTTCGCTGCGCTTTTGCATGATGTTGTCATGGTAGGCCTTTTTCACTTTCATCTCTTGGATAAAAGCATCACCTTCTAAGGTGTAATCCACCGCTGTTCTTTGCATGGTGGTGATGTAGAAGTTTAAAGTCGAAAGAATATTCTCTGCTTTATCGTCGCTAAGATCTGAAACTTTTTGTACCAGTTGCAAATACAAACGGGCTTGTTGGATGAAACTTTCTCTTAAATTTTTAGAGGTAAACTGCACATAATGAGACATTGGAGTATATTGCAGGTCTCCATAAGATCCCGTAGGCACCCAATTGACCATATAATCGTAAGCATTATCCATACGATCTAAATTAGCAAAAAGGTTAATTTGGTCTTTACCCTTCATGAGATTATTATAATCAAGGTAGTAATCATCCTGTTTAAAGAGTGGCAGTAATTTATCAATGATCACTTTTTGGTAGTGTTTATATAAGTTTTGAGCGATCTCTTTGGCTGTAGGGAAGACATAAGTGTTCCAATAAGCTTCAAGAGAATTGATGTCGTCACTGATGATCCAAGGGTTAGAGGGATCAGTGACGAGCCCTAAAGCACCGTAATAGGTTTTATTATTCACTCGAATTAAACTTCTGTGTAAGTCCATGGTGTCGCTAGGTGAGAACTCAAGGTCACCAAAGTTATAAGAGATAGACTTACAAGCAGGAGCACCTTTAAGTAAATTAGGCGGAGTGAAGACGGCCGAGAAGTTTTCTGAATTATATAAAGGCCCAGAGCCTACAAAGTTTTTAGGTCCATCTGTCGTACTTAAATAAGGTCGGTTGGAAATCCCACAAGCCATGTGAGCTAAAATTTGATCACTGAATTGTGGAGTTTTAAACCTAGCATTATAAGGATTGCCGTTAGCATCTTTAAGCCCCTTAGAAAACCAACATGTAGGATTGTCAGAACCAAATAAACTAAAAGTGGTGCAGTTAGGATCAAAGGTATTTGGAAATTCATATCCCGCACTTGCGATCACGCCATCAATGTTGGATCTGTCTCCAGAGGAGATATCGTAACCTAAATCTACAGACACACTGTCCATCATTGGAATATAGGAATCCACTAAATCTAAAATCTCTTCAGGAGTTAAAGAACACACACCCTCACCTTCAAGTGAACCTTTACATTTTTCATTCTGTCTCAGCACTAGGAGTTCTTCTTGTTGACTGGGTTCAAGTTCCATAAAGTGCTTGTTGATGGGTACTCTGTGGGCGGTGGCTGCTCCTAGATAGTCACTCATAAATGGAAAAACAGGAGTAAAGACGCGTCTTAATACAGAAGTCATAGGTTTTGTAGCGTAGTGCCCAGAACCTTCAATCATGTGTCGGAGTTTGATCAGCCCTTCAGCAAGTAAGAGTGGGTCCCTCACATCCAGAAGTTTTTCCAGAGCAGGTTTATGATGGGTCTTCCAAGTGATTGTAGGACGGTTGGCAAATCTTTTATCAGCAGTGGCAATGCTGCTTCGAATCCATTCATGGACGTTGTTGACCAGTTGCACGTGGTCAACACCCATACCATGTTTACCATATACGGCATCCTTAGCATTTAGGATTTCTGCTTCAAATCCATAAAGAGGATTAAAGAGTTCATCAAAAACTTCAACAGAAGAACGTTTGGCTAAATCAAAACCATATTTTTGATCCATGTCTACGGGACCTAAACGCTCACGATGCTCTCTGCGGTATTGCGCCAGTTGGTCTAGCATTTTCATAGAGGCCATATAGTTGTAATAAAAACCTGACCATTTATTTTGCCAAATACTAATAGTAGAGCTGACACCACTTAAAATGTTTAAGTTTCTATGCTCAGACATGGCCAAGGAAAATTCTGTAAGAGCTTGGTCTAACAAAATGGGATTGTCACACTTCGCTTTGCCTTCAAACACACGTTTGACATAGTTGTTCTCAACTAAATAATCATAGAAGTTAGAAATTCTTTCTTTAAGGCACAATTCGCCTTCTTCGCGCTCGCTGATGGGGTTTGCCCACTTGATCTGTTCTTGTCGATGCACAATATCTATCATGTTATCTAGCGAATGACGGATGGCGCGTGGTTTAGAATAATTGTACCACCAGGATTCAATATAAGGTGAAATCATGTGATCAAATCTTAAGAATAGATATGTGCTGCCCACATAGATCACAGCTCCAGCAACCCAACCTGCAGGTCCTAAAGGAATCAAGCCTAAGGCCACATGCATACCTGCACGAACACCGTGGGTGATGGCCTGCTTAGCAGCAAAAGCACCCACACGAGCCGCGTGCACAGCACCCTGTAATGGGATTTGCGCTACTGTATTCATGGCAAAGGCTGAAAGCAAAGAGCCTGCACTGATGATCATGCGGTCTTGCGCTGCCGAGTTGATCAACAAAAAGTCCTTATAGGCTTCCGTACAGTAGCCGCCAAACCAACCCGAGGCTGAGATATCTTTAAAGCAAGCTTTTAAGTTTTGGTTCTCTTTAAGTTGATGGATGTAATCAGAAACCGTCAAACCCGCAGCCATACCTAAACCATTTGCTGCAATATTTGTAACAAACTTATAAAATGCAATCTGTTTTTGCAAAAAAGGCATTTTAGAATTTGATAAAGCCGCACCTAGTTTTTGAAACGCGAAGTTGGACAGTCTTGGAGCTAAAGCGTGGTTGGTCATGATGAAACCATAAAATCCCAGCCAGCCGATAGGGTCTTGTAAACTTTTGATAAAATGCTCTTCACATAAAGGGTCTTTTTTCTCGCCCAAAGTTTTTGTTCTGTATAAGGACTCAAAAGATAAAACCGACTTTCCAGAAAACCACTCGACTTGGCACATCTCCCAAGTCACGGCAAAGGACACACTCATGAAGCGCAGATACTCACGAGGAAAGAATTGCACGTGTTGGGGATTAGCTGAATTTTTAACGTTTTGTAAAACACTGACATCACGAACATGGGCATTAAAGTGTTCTTCGACAGACACTAAACTTCCGTGTTCGATATTTCCACTTTTAAGCGGTGGGAAGGCCATATAGTTTTTCCCATCTTTAGAACGATAAAAGAAAGGATTACTTGGATTTACAGCGCTTAGATTTTGTTTGAAAAACTTTGTGGATTCTGCATCTAAATTTAAGATCTGTGAAGCTTGGTTCATATACCAGCGATTGATCTTGTTGTGGTCTGGGGTTTGTTTTTTTAATTCTTCTTTAACCAGTCGATTGTAGGCTTGAATCAACAAAGAACTTTGGGCTCTGGAATTATTAAGCCCTTCTCTTTGCAATTGACTGATTTGGGCTTGGGCATCAAGCATGATGGTTTTTGAAAGCTCAATACCTTCTGCGGGGAAGATCTCTTCAGCTGCAAATGTGGCTTGAGAAAAACCCAAAACAAGAACAAGCATACACAGTGCATGCTGTACCAAATTGAGACGAAGAGAGGGTCTATGTTTCATTAAATTTTCCCTTATCACAAAGCCATTTCATGGCTTAAAAGTCGTTTTTAAAGCCACAGCTTTATGTCTAGTTGCTAAAACCATGCCTTATGGGAGTTCAAATAATTGCAAATGAAGGCATTTTGACGAGAGTGAACTGTCAAAACTTTTGACAAATTTTAGGTGCATGGACAAATAAAAGTAATACTAGAGGGAATAAATATAAGTAGCTGAAAACTCTTTGAAAACAGACTATGTAAAAGAAACAAAAAATAGGGTTAAAGAATCAAACGTCTTAGCTCTTGTTGTGAGTACACATAGTCGGCATAAATCATGGTGTTGGCAATATTTCGATGCCCAAGAGCCACTTGAAGCAGACGAATGTCACGGGTTTTTTTATAGAGACGAATGGCAAAGGTGTGCCTAAGAGAGTGGAACTTTTTATGAGTAGGGCGGTACATCAGCCAAATTTGAATGAGCCTAGGGTAGGAGATATCAAAAACCAAATCTTGCGGGGACTTGTCTTCGCAGTGACGAATCAAACTATTAAACAGTGTTTTTTTAAGTGGCAATTCTCGATCGTTGCTGCCTTTGATTCCAAAAATATAGACGCTGCCTTCTTTTTTATCTAAATCTTTGACCCTTATATTTAAAAGCTCAGTGGCTCGAGCGCCCGTAGCCAGAGCTAACTTCAGTAATAAAACGTTGCGTGTGTCTTGAGCTTCAAAGTGATCCAAAATCCCCATTAAATACTCAAACTCTTCATCGAGTAGATATTTATCTTTATTTAAAGAGTAGGGCTTTTGTCTCATGTGTGTAAATCCTGCTGCTTCTTAGAGTATATCATTAGCCACAGAAGCCTGACTATAGAGATGTCTATAGTGCAAAAAAACTTAGCATAAAATATGTGAAAGACCTCCTTTTAGATTCAGTTAAAAAATTGCGTGTATGAAAAGAGCCTTACTACCTATTTAAAAATTAAAATGTGAATTTATTAAAAAAAAGGATTTAAAAATCTGCCGAGTGAAAATCATTTTGCTAAATTTTAGCACGACCTTTGTCGATAAAGAGATGCAGGAGACGAAGTATAAATAAATACCTATTATATTTCAGTGCTTTAGGTATATAGCTTATAACTATAAGCTATAGGTTATTTCAAAAAATAGGGTACCTACGCCTATAGAATTAAAAAGCGTTGCGATTTTAGATAGTTATAAATCCACGATCTGCCGAGTCTAGATTTGCTGATATACTCAACGATATTTATTGAATTATTCAATAAATAATTGAAAATAGAAATATATAAATAGAGGTTACAACTATGGAATTCACAACAGACGAACCCAAAGCTAAGGGGTTATATTTCGCCGAAAAAGAACAGATCAAGAAAGAAGTGGGCTCGCTTGAGGATATTAGGCAGGCCTTAGGCTTAAGCCGTCGTAAAGTCTGTCAGATGCTGTTGGTAGATCCTTCCTCATGGACCAAGTGGACTAGAGACGGGCAGGATGCGCCTGCCTATATCTATCGTTCTTTGCAGTGGGCTTTAGCGATCTTAGATAAATATCCCGAGACTCACCCTTTGGCTTTGCAGTTATTAAGGGAAAAGTCGGGAAAGATAGATCATATTTCTGAAAAGTTAGAATCTAAGCTTCAATTGCATAAATCCATACTTTTTGATCTGGATATGAAGGTGGAAAAGGCTCAAAAAGACAGGGAATTGCTATTAAAAGAAAATGCCAAAATGAAAAAAGTGTCTTTCATTTTGGCGTTGGGTTTAGCGGCTATGGCTGTGTTTTTAATTTGGCGAACACACTAAAACACGAATGTCTAAACCTGTAGTCATGGAAGGAATCATGCTTGTGATGATCACAAGTTTGTGGCCGTCTTCATCTGTGGCATGAAGAAACCCAAGTTCTGGTTCTTTTCCTTGTAACTTTGTGACTTTAAAAGATTCATCGGGAGCATATTCTGTAATTTCAGCTGTATTAGGTGTGTTGAAATCTTTAGATTCTTGAAATGTGGCGGTGATCAACATCGCTTTTTGTCCTGACTCCAGACACATATAAACGTCTGTCCCAGCAGCAAAGACCGTTGTGGACAACAAAGTTCCTAATACAAGACCTAGAAATTTCATAAAACCTCCTGATTTTATTTTAAAATGGATCATTTGAATGAGTCAGAAGGTACCATAAAGGCGTAAATTTCTAAATATTGGAAGCTTAGGATGAATTATTTTTATGGGCGAAAGAGATGATCTCAAAATTAAAGGGTCAGAACGCAATAAAAAAAGCGACCCCATAGGAGTCGCTTTTAAATTTCGTTCTTAAGAACTTAGAGCTTAGTCTAAGAAACCAGAGAAAGAAAGTAAGTTAAGAGCGATAACATGTCCTTCATCAATGTCACCAGCTACGTTAAGAACTACAGTTAAGTTTGGAGTCCAAGTAAGTGTGTCAGAAATAGCAAATCTCTTACCAGCTTGAACCATAACACCGATGCTGTCACCAGGTCCGAAGTCAGTGTAAATTACTCCGCCACCAACAAAGATAGAGTTTCTTAACTCGCTATCTAAGTTGTATCTAGCAGCAACACCTAGTGACATAGCCATATCAGCCATAGAGTCACCGTCAGCAAGAGCAAGCATACCACCTACTTGTAGGTTATCGCTTAAACCCCAGTAAGCTTCGCCAGATAGGCTCCAGTCTGTACCGTCAGTAGCGCCGTTATCCCACATTTCGAAACCGCCGCTTGTGCCTAAGCCAGATCCGTTGATTTGTATTTCGATTCCAGCAAATGCACTTGCAGAGAATCCTAGAGTTACGATTAAAGCTAAAACGTTTTTCAACATTGTTGTCTCCTTTGTTGTTTTAGTTTGTTGTTATTATTGTTGTTCTGTACACAATTAGGGTCTTAGTCTTTTGCAATTTGGTCAATAGGATTTACGCGCGGTGTACATAAATCGACAGACATTTTATGTTTTTGTATAATTACTCAGCAAAAATATAGAGAAACTAGGTTTATTTGATTTTTATAAACACTATATATAACGATTGCTTTGTAAAAAGCAAAATAACAGACCCAAACCGTCATTTTTTTTACTCTTTTGGGCTTTTTGAATTTCTTTATAGAATAACCGAATAAGATTTTGATTTCTTAATAAGTGTTGCACAATCTCTACAGTCACTTTATGTGTTGCAAAGTAAAGGGAAAAGTTGTTTGCGGTGTGAGCGGGAGTTTATTCTATCTCTTTAAAAATCTATCAATTAGATCCGCAACTTCCTGTAGAAGAAGAGTACTTCATAATATAACAAATACGAACTTGTTTAAATATAGAAAGTTGTCCTGGATGAATATGGTGTGTCGTGTGCCAGTTGGTGTAACCTCTAGAGTTCTGAGAGGTCATAGTTTCAAATCCTGCAGCTCGGCGCATGGCTTTTTGCATCGCAGATGAATTGATAGCTCTATTATAAACGTCATTTATTTTTGGAGCATATTTACTAGGATCAAATGAAGCATCTAATTGTTGTCCATTTTGATCAAAACCTACTTTTCTGGCGACTTGCTTAGTGACGGTTCCAGGTTGTGCGGGGTCGTTAGAAAGGATGGAACCACTGCTTCCTTCACCTTCTGATCTACTACTGTATAAGGTTTTGTCTTTCTTTTTAGGTCGACGAACGGTGCGGCCAGAAGAAGCAGGAGGAGTACCTCCACTTGGAGCTTGCCCCATCATTCCACCTGCCATCATAGAGCCGCCTTGTCCGCCTCTAGGTGCTGCGCCACCTTGGTTATTATTGAAGTTTTTAAAGTTAGCTCCTTGACCATTGCCACCTTCATCAAGAAAAGGCTCGTCAAAGTCCATCTCACCTGTATTGCCTGTATTGAAATAATCTGGAGAATCAAAGGCACTGCGATAAGGTTGGGCCCCATACTGCTCTATGGGTTTTGCAACTGAATAGTCAGTTCCAGGAGCGTAATTTGTTGTAGGCGGCATCAAAAAGGGTTGAGCCATCTGGGCCAATTGATTGACCGTATTCATGCCTTGAGTGACAGGGTTTGTATTGGTCTTTTCTTTCTCTTCCTTATCCTTCTCTTTATCATCATCAGGAGGGTTTGCTGGAGGATCTGGCGTGGGAGGAGATGGCTGCTGGCATTGCTGTTGAGCCAGAGCTTGTCTTTTGTGAGCATTATAGTTGGTTAACAAAGATTCAAAACTATTTATACGATCTACAGGTGTGCTCCATTTTTGCGCGCAACCACGTTCAAAGGCTTGAGTTGAATGCTCTGCAATCATGTTGGCATATATGGTATAGTTTCCACTTACTCGGTAATGCACACGTTCTGTCTCACACTCCAATTTGCATGAGTAGTAAGTCTTTACGCAGTCCAATTCATTAAAGGCAGTAAATTCAGGTGAAGTTTGTTCGCATCTGTCATGCGCTCGCTTTGCAGCATCTATGTGCGATATGGCCAAATTAAGTTGGGCATGGGAGCAGGCGTTTTCCATCTCATTAGGGCGTCTTTTGGTACACTGTAGAGCTTTGGTTTGGTATTGCTCCATAAGCTTATCTAAGTCACGACAGTTGACTTGTCCGTTTTGAGGGCGACCTTGTTCGACAGTGTCATTACAACTGTCAGAGCAAGCGCTTCGGCAAAGGCTGTTTACATCACTAGTTTCATTATTGACCCAACATCTTTTACACTCATCATTGACTCTGGGTGTGATCTGATTCTGCGAAAATGCCGCATGAGGCAATAACCCTATTGTAAGGAAATTTAAAAGTAAGAGTGTGGAGATGGCCTTCATTTTATCTCTTTTCGGTACACTTTGCTCTAAGCTTGAACAGAATGGGGACTAAAATGTCTCAAAAAGACTGTGTCGGCTAAACTTTCGCAACACTATATAACATCTTGCCAATTTTGCATTTTAAAGCGAAATTATGAGCCTCATATAAGGGAGAGGGTATGTCATTTGAATTGATTGAAGCCAATGGCGGTCATGAGAAAGTTGTTTTTTGCCATAATAAAGAGGTGGGGTTAAAAGCCATCATTGCCATCCACAACACCAACTTAGGTCCAGCTTTGGGTGGAACAAGGATGTGGCCCTACAAAAACGACCAAGAAGCTCTAGTGGATGTCTTAAGACTTTCCGCAGGGATGAGCTATAAAGCGTCCGCAGCAGGTTTAAACTTAGGTGGCGGTAAAGCTGTGATCATCGGTGACCCTAAAAAAGATAAAAGTGAAGGGCTATTTCGAGCCTTTGGGACTTTTGTGAACTCACTGGGTGGAAATTATATCACCGCAGAAGATGTGGGAACCACAGTGAAGGATATGGAGTATGTGTTTTGCGAAACTCCTTACGTGACAGGAATTCCTGAAGCTCTTGGAGGTTCAGGTGATCCAAGTCCTTATACAGCGTATGGTGTTTTGATGTCGATTAAGGCTTCGGCTAAAACCAAATTTGGGAAGGACTCTTTAGAAGGTCTTAAAATTGCGGTTCAAGGTTTGGGAAATGTTGGAAGTAATCTTGTAAAGTATTTAGTTGAAGAAAAGGCTCAGGTGATTGTCGCTGATATCGATGCGGCAAAAGTCGCAGCCGTATGCAATAAGTACGGGGTGGAGAACATGGATCCTGATGAGATCATCACTTCGAAGTGTGACATCTTAGCCCCTTGTGCCTTAGGGGCCGTGATTAACGACGACACGATTGATCGTTTGCAATGCCAAGTGATCTCAGGCGGGGCGAACAACGTGTTAGCGCGTGCAGAGCATGGTGAACTTTTAGAAAAAAGATCCATCCTTTATGCCCCTGACTTTGTGGCTAATGCAGGCGGGTTGATGAATGTGTATGTGGAGCTAGAAGGTTACTCTAAGGACAGAGCCTTTGAAAAAGTAGAAGCTGTGTATGAGAATATGATGAATGTTTTTAGCATGGCTCAAAAAGAAGGAATCTCTACCGCAAAAGCAGCGTTGAAGTTTGCAGAAAAGCGCATTGAGACTATCGGGGCTTTACACAGAACCCATCAAGCTCGTAATGGAAGACCATTTTCAACACTTAAAGAAGTTTTAGCAAGGAAGGGCTAGTATATGGCAGCACAGAATAAACCAACACCTACAGTAAAAAAACAATTTTCAATTATTGATTTCTTTGAAGACCTTGGGACATGGGCAGAAAACAATGCCACAGCTTTAGTGATCGCTTTTACTGGCGTGGTCGTGGCCTGTATCTTTGCTGTAGGTCTTAGCATTTATCAAAACAGTGTTGAAGAAAAACGTTTTGCTGAAGCTTACGAGATTGAAAAGCAATTTGTAGAACTGATGACGGCCGCAGAAGCCAACAATCCAGAAAATCCCACACCCATGATGAGTTCTCTCACACCTGCAAAAGTGGAAGAGGTTCAACCTAAGGTTCTTGCTTTTGTAAAGGCTCACCCTAAATCTGATGCGGCTAGAAATTTAGCGATCAAGTGGGTTTCAAAACTTTATGATATCAAATCTTACGATCAGGCAGTAAATATCATGAACGAACTTAAGCCTAATTCAAAAAGCAGCATTTCAGGTTTGGCTTTACTCCTTAAGGGCACCACACTGATGGAAGCAGGACAAAACTCTGAGGCCATCAAAGTGTTTCAGGACATTTTAAAGCAAGACAATTGGGCGTATGTTCACCCTGAAGCCTCTTACCACTTAAGCATGGCACAGATTAAAGACAACGATCCTGATGCCGCCATTTTAAGTTTAAAAAATATCCATGATACTTATGCCGACAAAAAAGAAGTCAGTGCCCAAGCCACAAAAGTGATGCGTTGGTTGCAATATCAAAAGGCCCAAAAGTCTAAGGCAGAAGCGGCCACGAATTAAATTAAGGGAGCCTTTAAAGTATGTGGAGTTGTAAGCTCATTATTGTTACTGCGGTTATATTTGGTCTATTTACTCAAATGGGCTGCACTTCGACTTATAAAAATGAGGATGTCTTTTTACGACGGTGGGTTCGAGATACAAAATCTCAAAGCTACACTGGCAACTACAACAATATGGTCTTTCACCCTTTGGTTTTTGATGATCTAGTTGTGGCGGGCAACAATGTAGATGGACTGGTGGCCTACTCTAAAGTGATGGGTCTAAAAAAATGGACTTATAAAGAAGAGGGTGGGGTTTCTAATCCTGGCATTGCTGTAGGGTCTTATATCTTTTTCAGTACTTATAATGGTAAAGCCATAGCCCTTAATGCGGCCAATGGAAAATTATTTTGGTCTACTGACATTAACTATCCCACATTTAAACCTTTTGTATTTGATAACGGTAGAATTTATATCCACACTCAGAATGATGAAATGATCAGCCTTGAAGCGTCGTCAGGTGAGCGTATATGGACCCATAAACATGGTGGCGCACAAAACATTCAAGTCAGTTCCACCAACACTCCTGTGCTGTTAGGCTCACTCATTGTCAGTGGGTTTTCTGATGGAAGCATTGTGGCTTTAGAAAAAACCAGTGGACGTGAACGCTGGAGCCGCCGTTTGAATTTTCAAAGCCGTTTTCGTGACCTTACTGCCATCACTATTTTTGATAAAGATAAGCTTCTGGTGGGAGGTTATGATGATGGGGTGTATGCCTTAAATGGTCTGGATGGTTCTGTAATTTGGAAAAAAGATTTAGCTGTCACCTCAAATTTTATTCTTATTGAGGAAGAAGGACCACAGACGACATCTGTAGGCGATAGCCTTTCTTCTACCGAAGGGAAAACAGGGGCAGTAAAAGACGAAAATAGTGGAGGAGGTTCATCACCAGTAGCGACATCTGCCTCAAGAACCCGCTCACAAGCCTGCGCGAGTTCACTGGATGAAAAGATCTACTGTTTAAATCCTCAAAATGGCCAGCAGATTCAAGTGATTCGAACTGTTTCTCCTGCCACGCAACTGGCTTTTTATAATAAAAAGCTTTTTTATGGATTGTCAGAAGGGGGATTAGGAGTGTTCGATTTGGTTTCCAGAAAGGCTTATAGATATCCTACCTTTGCTGGAGTTTCGGCATTACCTGTTGCTGATCCCAAACAAGATTCCGTGGTGTATTTCAGCTCCAATGCTGGAAATGTATATTCCTTAAGATACACTTTTTAATAGATCTATGAATAGTGGTGAAGGAACTCCAGAGGAATTTTCGACAACAGGAATTAGAATACTAGATAACGGTGTTCACATCATTTGAATCTTCTTAATTTTTAAACGTGAGTGTTATGATTTAAGGGTATGTAAGGAGTTTTTTCTTTGAAAATTTTAAATTTAAATCTATGGCAATACGTTTTAGCTGCTATGTTTGCATGTGCAGCAGTAGGATGTGCTACTGGGCATTGTCCACGTGAAGGCGACAAGGTCGTTAGCCCCGCAAGTGAAGTGGATCGTCGGATTTGGGTGTATAAGTATGATAACTCCAAACAGTGTGAACCAGAGTCGGGCACTAAGCCTGAAGAGATGCTCAAAGACTTCCAAGGCATTAAGGTCTGGGACACAAAAAAACAAAACGACGGCCAGCAAAGAGTTCAGTTTTGTGGTGCCTATACAGGAAACGCCTATTTATTTTTAGTGGAAAAAAAAGATTTACCTGTCCTAAAAGCTAAAGGCTACGAAATTTGGGATTTCTAGAATATAAATGTGCCCTCTAATTTTGCCTTTATGAAGAGAAGTGTGTTTTTTATTTGAAATGAGTTTTTGGAGAGATCTTGCAAGTTTCCTATAATTTATCTTATGTTTCACATAGTCCATGTCCCAGTTCAAAGTCATGCTTCAATCTGGGACAAAGTAAGCTTAAACTTTGACTTTTGTATATACATGTATATACAATAATACAATGTTACTTTATGAAGTCATTGATATATTAAAAAGTCACAGGCTTAAATATGCTCTAGTGGGCGGATACGCTTTGGCCCTACACGGTATCATAAGAGCCACTGTGGATGTGGACCTTGTGTTAAATCTTACGCTTTCAGATTTTGAACACGCCGAAAAGGCTTTGATGAAAATAGGTTTAAAATCGCGTTTACCTATTCGAGCCCAAGACGTGATTAAAATGCGTAAAGAATATATCGAAAACAGAAACCTTATGGCTTGGTCCTTTGTCGATTATCAAAACCCCTCCCGCCAGGTAGATATTCTTATTACTGAAAATTTGAGTGATTTAGATGTTGAGTCTGTCTCTGTAAGTGGGCGTAAAATTTCTGTTGTTTCTTTAGAAGGTCTTTTAAAAATGAAGCTCAAATCTCATCGCGACAAAGATCAGCTCGATATTAAATTGATAAAGGAAAAGCTCGGTGAAAAAAACCATCCCCCAAAAAAATGAGAACATTTCCCCTGAAGAGGCTTTAAACTTCTTAGAAGGCATGAGGCAGCTCATGGAACAAAAAGATTTGCCCACCACCCCTATTAGCATAAGAATTCCTGCTAACCTTTTAAATCTTCTTAAGTCCAAAGCAAAAATTGAGAAGAAAAAATACCAATCTTTAATCATTGAATACATCCGCGAAGGGCTTACACATCCTACGAAATGACCTTCCTAAAAAAAGGGGCTTAAAACTGCCCTTGTGTGATTCTTAGACAGTCAGAGTCTCTATATTGAATTTGAAGGGGTATATCACTTGCTGAATACGTCTTATCAAAATAACAAAATGGAGACTTATTATGCCAATAAAACCCCTCATTTCTAAACAGAATTTCGCGTATTTAGCGACCACATTAACAACCACAGTGTTGTTTTCGGTGTCGACTTTTGCCCAAAGTACAGGATTTTCTATTGATAAATACTTACAAGAATGTGGTGGAAAGATTTATTCTACTTGTGATTCTGGAAAATTAAATCAAGAAACAATTTATAACGATGCTAAACAAGTAGCCATTCAAGAAAATAAACAGATTATGCTTGTTATTGGTGCTGACTGGTGTCCCGCATGTAGACAGTTCTCTGCGATGCTTAAAAGCGATGAAAAAAGAGAGCTTTTATTAAGTAAAGTGGTTCTTGTGGAATTAAATGGGGATTTGCGTTCAACTAAAGAACTGGCTGAAAAGCTTAACATTTCTTATTACGCCTACCCTCAAGCCTTTGTTTTAGATGCTAAAACCGATGCCGTAGATAAAATGTTTTATCCTTCGATGTTCCACAACGTTCAGGCTTTGGCTGATCATTTAGATTTAAAATCTTCTGTAGATGCTCAAATTCCGAAACCTCCACGCGTGGGGAATGTAGATGTGAGCGTGCTAGAGTCTGACATCGCACTTACAGATGATTTTGGTCCTTCCACTTTTTATAAAAACCCTACAACGACAGAACAAAAATTTATCAATCAAGGTATTGCTGCGATACATGTGTTCCATTATTTAGATGCCTACAGATCATTCAGTATGGCTGCAAAAGCCAATCCTAAATCTCCTATGGCTTATGTAGGTCAGATTATGGCAATGACCAACATTGATAGTTTTAACGGAGATTATTTCAATAAAAAGTCAGTACAACAACTTATGGAGATCTCTAAAGACCCTAATCTGACTGCCGAAGACAAAGTATGGATTCAGTTTGGTAAATCTTTAGCCATCAGTAAAGCTTCTAGTTATACACAAGACGAACTTGCAGGCACAAAACCCATGATGTTTGCTTATCAAGATGTGATCACCGTAGATAAAGACAACTACGATGGACACGGACTTATCACTTGGCTTTTGATCTCTATGATGCCGTCTCCTGATAAGGTATTTAACGAGATTCTTAAAAAAGACCCTCAAAACGCAGGAGCCCATCACTATCTGACCCACGTGGCAGAAATGCGCAATGATATGCAAAAGGCCAGACACCATGCTGCGATTTTAAAAGACATCGCCAAAGGTTCTGCCCATGCTCAACACATGTATGGTCACACCTTACCGCAAAGAGGAGATTGGGAAGAGGCTTTAAAGTATTTTAAACTGGCTCACCAAATTCATATTGATTGGGCTAACAAATATAAAATCGCCCCTGAACAAGATTGGCACTATGGTCATAACTTAGATTTAATGGCAGCAGCTTACTTAGGTTTAAATCAATTTGATATGGCCATTCAAGTGTGGGGTGAAGCGCAGAAGTTCGACTCCAGAGCCCTTCCGCATTTGATTGCACTGATGGTGATCAATGACGACAAAGACGTCGACCAGATTATCGCTTATTATGAAAGAGCGGGTTACGTTGACTACTTCAAACCACTAAGAACGGAGCTTGATTTAACAACTAGCAATGTCACCAATGCCCTTCTAGGAGAATCAAAGCTTGATAAATTGATGCAAAGAGTACGAGTGGAATACCTCGCTCGCCAAGGAAAAAGTGGCAACGCTGTCTCTGATTTCTTGGGTGGAATTTTAGGTTCTAAACCTGCTACTGATGAAACTTTTGATAAGACACTCAACACAGATATCACCTCTTACCTAGCTAATAAATTTACACAAGGTGGATTTGATGGCTGGAGTAATGCGTATCTTGAACTTTTAAGACTAAAACGTGTGGCTAAGATTTTATCTTTAGATGATCTCACATCTGCACTTATGCCTCTTGAGTTTACTGTGCAAGCTGGTGGTCTGTGCAGTTCAAACCCCGAAGGAAAGAGTCTGACTAAATGTTTAGAATAGCTCTAAAGGCCCTTCCTAAAGGGCTTCCCTTATTTTTACTTTTTAAATCTGTAGGGCCAAAATTGCGCCCTACTTTTTTTGATCTTCGATATATGAGGTCTGATAAGGCCCACCCTTGGCACTGTTTTTGTATTTCTATTAGTTTATTTGGAGGAAGTGTTTTATGAAAAACCTTAAACTGATTTTGATCGCTCTACTTACTGTAAGTGTCCTTACAGCATGTGATGATGGCGGTAATGGTGGTTCTTCTTCAGAGCATAGCGACATTAAAAAAGCAAAGCAGCTTGTTAAAAAGTTTGAAACAAGCAATGTCATCGTTAAAGGTTATATCCGCCCACAAAATTCTTATGATGTGATTCGTACTCTATCCATGCACGGTATAAATACAGCCCAGTCTTTTTATCAAATGCATGAGATTGGATGTATTAAGACTGATGGCGAATTGCAACTGACTTTAGACAAAGAGATCAACACCGCTTCACTTATTGTGGGGACGGTTCATTCTAATAAAAACAAAGAAAAGGCCACTTATGTTCAAACCAATAAGCCTGACTCTTGCTATATGGGAGCGTCAAGACTGACTGTAGGATTTGGACCTTATGCACACTCTAGAGATTGGAAATGGAAGAAGATTTCAAATTGTAACACTTTAGTGACTCATGCGGCTTTAAAACGTGTGGATAAAGAACAAATCAATCAATACTCTTATTCCAGTCTAACTCCACCTAACTACCCTGCTTATAATAGTTTTGATGTGGATTATTGGAGTACCCCTCGTTGGAGTCCTTATAGACCTAATATAGAACGCGAAGACTCTTACTTTTTACTTCAGTCTCGTGGAACAAGATATTATGGCCCCGCTAAAAACGATCACTTTGCTTCTTTTCATGATCGCGCAGTGTTTGTAAGTGAAACGGTGTCTTTGGCTAATGTCAGTTCTGGTTGTGCAAAGACAGTATACTATGGCCGTGCGATGTCGCCACAGGGTCCTGTTGTCTCTGCAAACATTCAAATTCAATTGATCCCCTAGAAAATAAAATTCGCAGCTATTAACACCAACACAATAAAACCCACAGTCACCATGTGGGTTTATTTTTTCCAAAGTGAAGTCCGATCCGCATGCAAACCCTATATAGTAATATCGCAAAACTTCTTTGCGTCCCAACGATCCATCTGGTCTCTCATCGCTACAATTCTTGGCGGATAGGGACTGAAGTTTTTTCTTGAATATAAGGGGCACTATCTTTTTCCTGTCGCCCATGATAAGCCCCTTTTTATGTCTAAATTATGTTTTATTCCTTTAAATGAGATTGATGATCAAGGCCGTAGCTTGGTTTTTGATTCCTACGAAGCCTTGGGGGGCGACCCTAAAGAGCTGGATTTGTTTAATTTTAACTGCCAAGTTAAAATCCATAAAGCGGGAGACGGATACTATATCAATGGCAAGGTGCAGTTTAAGCGCGCCCTGCCCTGTTCTTTATGTGGGGCCGACTCCTCTTATTCACAAAACCTTAAAATTGAAGAGTTTTTGCGTTTAGACCCTTCTTTTGATGCCGCCGATGAGGATGTGGCCAAAAGTGATGAGTCTAATTCTTTAGTGGTGCGCTCGGCGATGTGGAACTTTAAAGAGTTCATCAGAGAGACCATTTTGCTTGAAGAGCCTGTTCAATTCTACGCCCATGATGAGAACCCCTTAGACACCTGCCCCGAGTACGAAAACCTCGTTAAAAAGGGCATTTTAACGGGTGAGGACGAAAATAAAGGCTCTAATGCCTTTGAAGCTCTAAAAAATTTAAGATTCTAGGTTGATTTTTTAACTAAAGCCTGTAAAAACAGTAGCTTAATTGTACGGCTTAATATTATTTTTGCGCCTAATTTGAGGAGGTCTCTATATGCCGATGCCTAAGAGTAAAATTTCTAGATCTAAAAAAGGGATGAGACGTTCTCATGACGCTTTAAAAGCACCAACTGCAAGCAAGTGTTCAAACTGTGGAGCTTATCATAAGCCTCATCACCTATGCTTATCTTGCGGTTACTACAACGGTAAAGAAGTCGTTTCAGCTCAATTATAATTGGCAACGCTGTCGGTGTTTAAACTGACAGCGACCTACGACTTAAGATTTGCTGTGTGAACTCAAAAAATAAAAATTAAAAGTGCAAATCTAAGTCTTACAAAGCCTTGGGGGAGTGCTTCTATGTACCAGTCGTGTGTTAAAGGAACAGGTTCCTACCTACCTAAAAAAGAACTTACAAATAAAGACTTAGAAAAACTTGTCGAAACTTCTGATGAGTGGATATTAAGTCGCACAGGCATTGCCTCGAGGCATATTGCCGCTGACAATGAGGTGACCAGTGATCTCGCTAAGGTCGCTGCGGAACGTGCCATCGAAGCCGCAGGAATCTCGGTCAAAGATATTGATTTTATCTTTTTTGCCACCACTACCCCTGATCAAATCATGCCCAACTCGGCCTCTGTACTCCAGCACAAATTAGGGGCTTCTCATTGCGGAGCCTTAGATGTTACAGCCGCCTGCTCTGGGTTTTTATATTGTCATTCAATTGCTGACCAAATGATCCGCTCTGGGGCCTATAAAAATATTCTTGTTGTGGGAGCTGAAGTGCTCTCACGTTTTGTCGATTATGAAGATCGCACTACATGTATTTTATTTGGTGATGGTGCAGGGGCTGCAATCATCTCTCGTGCGGATCAAAATTCAGAGTCTAAGGTCTATGGGCACAAATTAGCTGCCGATGGGTCTTTAGGTGATCTGTTGGCACTTCCTGCAGGGGGTTCTGCTCTTCCTGCCCGCCAGAATACGGTGGATGAAAAGTTACACTTTGTAAAAATGAACGGTCGTGAAATTTTTAAAGCGGCTGTACGTACAATGGCGAAATGCTGTGCGGAAGTTTTAGAAGAAACAAAAATGCAAGCAGAACAGATTGATTGGTTAGTTCCACACCAAGCCAACACTCGTATTGTTGAAGCCGTAGTGAAGCAATTTGATTTTCCTATGGACAAAGTCATCATTGAAATTGAACGCATGGGGAACACTTCAGCAGCCACTATCCCTGTAGCCCTTGATAAGGCCGTTCGTGATGGACGCATTCAGCGTGGTCAAAATATCATGTTCACTGCCTTTGGCGGTGGACTGACCAGTGGAAGTTTATTTATTAAATACTAATTTTTAACAAGGTAAGATGTATGTCATTAGCTTTTGTTTATCCAGGTCAAGGAAGCCAATCCGTAGGAATGGGAAAGTTTTTATTTGAAAACTTCACCACAGCTAAAAGAGCTTTTGAAGAGAGTTCGGATGCCATTTCAGTGGATATGAAAAAACTCTGCTTTGAAGGCCCTGAAGAGACTTTGATGCTCACAGAAAACACACAGCCCGCCATTGTGACTGTGTCTGCCGCAGCCACTTTAGTTTTAAAAGAAGAGTTTGGGCTAAATCCCAGTACAGTTGCAGGTCACTCTGTGGGTGAATATGCCGCGTGCATCGCCGCCGAAGTCTTAAGTCTATCTGATGCTGTTGTGGCAGTTAAAAACCGAGGCCAATACATGCAAGAGGCCGTACCCGCAGGCGTAGGTGCTATGGCCGCCTTTATGGGTGTAGAAGCCAGTGATGTGGTGAGCATCTGCAAATGGGCCGAGTCTACAAGTGGTTTAGGTGCACTTGAACCAGCTAATTTTAATGCTCCTGGACAGATTGTGATCAGTGGTCATGCAAAGGTGTTAAGTTGGCTTTCTGATCATTTAGATCAGTATCCATGGCCTGGGGAAAAACCTAAAAGACTCAAAGTGATTCCTCTTAAGGTCTCTGCCCCTTTCCATTGCTCTTTGATGTTACCTGCACAAGAAAAAATGCAAGTGCTTTTAGAAGGCATGAATTTTAATGCTCCTAAGTGTCAGATCATTCAAAATGTCACTGCAGATGTAACTACTGATCCTGCATTGATTCGTAAAAACTTAGTCACTCAAATGAGTGGATCTGTGCGCTGGATTGAAAGCATGGAAAAGTTAAGTGAGCTAGGCGTCACTCGGGCCATTGAAGTCGGATCAGGACAAGTGCTTAAAGGGCTTATGAAAAAGATTTTGCCTGAGTTTGAAAACTTTAAAAACATCAACAGCTTAGAAGAGATTAAAAGTTTATCGTAAATTTAGGCTTGAGTGCCAAAAGCAAAACTTTAGCTTTTGCGTTTTATAGAGGGGGAAATCATGTTCTCAGTTCAGGACAAAAATATTTTTATTACAGGTTCCAGTCGAGGCATTGGTGCGGGACTCGCACAACTGTTAGCGCAAGCAGGTGCTAAAGTGACCATCACCTATGGGGCGTCTAAAGAAGCTGCGGAAAAACTTCACAGTGATCTTCCAGGTGCAGGTCATCTGCTTTTACACATGGACATGAATAACGAAGACTCTGTCACTAAGGCGTTTAACGAAGCTTTAGAGAAGTGGGGTGGAAAATTAGATGGTCTAGTGAATAACGCAGGTATCACCCGTGACCAACTGCTTTTAAGAATGAAATCTCAGGATTTTGATGATGTATATCAGACCAATCTACGAGGCAGCTTTTACACTACGAAATTGGCTCTTAAGCCCATGATGAAGCAAAAAAAAGGCTCCATTGTGAACATCTCTAGTGTGGTGGGCTCTATGGGAAATCCTGGACAGGCCAACTATGCCGCCACTAAAGCAGGCTTAGAGGCCTTCACTAAGTCTGTGGCTAAAGAGATTGGCTCTCGTGGTATACGAGTCAACTCGGTGGCCCCTGGGTTTATCAAAACAGATATGACTGAAAATCTGTCTGAAGATCAGAAAACAGCCCTCACTGAAGGACTCCCCTTAGGACGTTTAGGGGAAGTGCAAGACATTGCAGCGGCTGTGATCTTTCTTTTAAGCGATGCCTCGTCCTATGTGACAGGCCATACGCTCCATGTAAACGGCGGAATGTATATGGACTAGTGCCGTTAGGGGCATTATAGAGGTCATAGGCACTATATGAAGTTTGAGTTATGACAAAGAGCATCTTAAGTGCAGTTAAATGTGGAAATGAAAATTTAAAAGTTTATATTTACTAGGTTAAATTAACAGAAAAAAAATATTAGAGATCGAAATACGGAGGAAATATGTCTTTAGATCCAAAAATTAAAAAAATCATTGAAGATCAATTAGGTGTTGAGGGTGATAAAGTAAAGCCTGAGGCTTCTTTTATTGACGATCTTGGGGCTGACAGTCTGGATATCGTTGAACTCGTCATGGCTATGGAAGAAGAGTTTGGTCTTGAAATTCCAGATGAAGATGCTGAGAAACTTAAAAAAGTTCAAGATGTTGTTGATTACATCCAAAGCAAACAAGGTTAATTTTATTATTTAAATTTTAAAGAGACTCTTAAAAGCCAATTGGTGTTTTTTAAGGGTCTTTTTTTTAACTGTTAATTCAAAGATGCCAACATAATAAGGAAGGTTTATATGTTTAACAGAACTCCCAAAGAACAAAGACGTGTTGTAGTCACAGGGATGGGTGCATTGTCCCCTCTGGGTCTAAGTGTGACCGAGTCATGGGAAAAGGCCATCAATGCTCAATCTGGAATTGGAAAAATTGAAAGTTTTGATACAGAAAATTACGCCGTAAAATTTGCAGGCGAAGTTAAAGGTTTTGATCCAGAAGCCTATGTTTCCAAAAAAGATATTAAAAAAATGGATCGCTTTATCCCCTTCTGTTTGGCCGCAACGGATATGGCCATTAAAGATTCGGGTTTAGATTTAGATAAAATCAATTTACAACGAGTAGGTACACTGATTGGTGTGGGATTAGGTGGTCTACCTTATATCGAACAGCAGCACCAAGTGCTTATGGAAAGAGGGCCCAGCCGACTTTCTCCATTTTTTATTCCTTCTACTATTTCTAACTTAGCCCCTGGGCATGTTTCTATGAAATATGGATTTCAAGGACCTAATTTCACCGTGACTTCGGCTTGCGCTTCTGGGGCTCACGCGATTGGAGAAGCCGCAAAATACATTCGTGATGGTCATTGCGATGTGATGATTGCAGGAGGCTCTGAGTCCGTGGTGTGTGGTATGGCTATAGGTGGGTTTGCGGCTATGAAAGCCCTTTCCACTCGGAATGACTCTCCTCAAACTGCGTCCCGTCCCTTTGATAAAACTCGCGATGGATTTGTGCTTTCTGAAGGTGCGGCCACTTTAATTTTAGAAGACTACGAAGTAGCTAAAAAACGTGGAGCTAAGATTTATGCTGAAGTCTTGGGTTATGGTTTATCTTCTGATGCTTACCATATGACTTCCCCTGCTCCTGAAGGTCGTGGGGCCGCACTGGCTATGCGTGTGGCTTTAGAAGACGCTGAAATCAATCCTGAAGACATTCAGTACATCAACGCCCATGGCACAAGTACTCCTGCGGGAGACGAACTGGAAAGCATGGCCGTAGAAAGTGTTTTTGGGGATCATGCTAAGAAACTTTGGATGAGCAGCACAAAAGGCGTGATGGGTCACTCTTTAGGAGCCGCAGGAGCCATTGAAAGTGTATTTTCCATTATGGCCTTACACACAGGTGTTGTGCCCCCAACGGCTAACCTTGAAACTCCTGATGAGAACTGTCGTTTAGACTATGTCCCAGGTGCGGCAAGAGAAAAGGCCTTATCCGCAGTTTTAAATAACAGCTTCGGTTTTGGTGGTACAAACTGCTCTTTGATTTTTAGTAAAATTTAAACCTTCATAAGCTGCAAGCCACGTCGGTAAACTTACGCACAAACTATTCTTAGATCTTTAATAAAATTTAAACTTTAGAACACCCTTTGATTTATCAAGGGGTGTGTTTTTAAAACGGATATTTTTATACCCTAAAGCTCTAGCCAGTATCTTCTTAAAAATTCATTTTTCTCTTCGTCAAAGAGCTTGTTCTCAA
The DNA here is from genome assembly GCA_023954155.1 of Pseudobdellovibrionaceae bacterium. Classification (NCBI taxonomy): domain Bacteria; kingdom Pseudomonadati; phylum Bdellovibrionota; class Bdellovibrionia; order Bdellovibrionales; family Pseudobdellovibrionaceae; species Pseudobdellovibrionaceae bacterium. Next base: position 126,393 of record JAMLIO010000008.1, read on the forward strand.
GACATCCACCAAACTTTTCAATGATCTTTTGTGAAGCCACATTTGAGTCTGAACAAGTGATAAGTATCTTTGTAAGCCCTAGGTCCTTACAGCACTGAAGTCCTTGCCTTAGTATTTCTGTTGCATATCCCTTTTGGCGATGCTTAGGACTCACCGCATACCCCACATGCCCTCCCCTTTGAAACAAAAAATCGTTGAGTTCATGGCGGATACTCAGACGACCTACGATGACCTCTTTACTCTTGCCATGTTCTGTTACTGTGACAAAACCATAAAGCATCGTTGAAGGTACTCTGTGGGATGGAATTTTGTTTTTATCCTTTTGATCTTTAAGAACTTGTAAGTGCTCACTATGAGTCATTTCTTTAGTCCAAACAAACGAATACCACTCAGGGTCTTCGCCTACCCAATCTTTAAGACCTTCCCTAAAGGCCCGCTCGTCATCGGCGGTGAGTTCTCTTAATATCAACTTCAAGGTTCTTTCTCCCCTATTTCTTTTTCTTTACAATAAGAAATTTGGAATATCCATAACACTTTAGACAAAAGCTTTTCTAAAGGGCTCATCTATACTACAAATAGTTTATGACACAAAGAATATATATTGCTTCGGACCATGCGGGTTTTGCCCTTAAAGAGTCTTTAAAAGACAGATTTCAGGATATAGCCTGGGTGGATTTGGGACCCTTTGATGATCAAAGAGTCGATTATCCCGACTTTGCTAGGCACCTTACACTTAAAGTGAGTCAATCTGATTTTAAAACCTTAGGGGTTCTTATTTGTGGTTCAGGACAAGGAATGGCTATCGCTGCCAACAAGCAAGGCGGCATTCGTGCAGCCCTCTGCTGGAACGAAGAGGTGGCCAAGCTGGCTAGAGAACACAATGACGCCAACGTGCTTTGTTTAAGTTCACGCCTTGTAGACACTGAAACTAATTTTTTGATCTTCCAAACTTTTTTAAATACAGAATTTGAAGGTGGACGACACTTAGAAAGAGTCAAAAAAATTGAAAAGGACTAGTCTTCATTCATACGGAATAACATAAGAGCAAATTAAAAAGACTAGGGCTAAAGAGATACAAAATGGATTTTAAAATTTAAACCATAAAGGACACTGTCATGGATTTTTTAAAACAAACTGACCCCGAAGTTGCAAGTCTGATTTCCCAAGAAAATGAACGTCAGATTTCTGGTCTAGAGATGATCGCTTCAGAGAACTACACCTCGCAAGCGGTGATGCAGGCTCAAGGTTCTATTCTGACTAACAAGTATGCGGAAGGTTATCCTAAAAAACGTTATTACGGAGGATGTGAGTTTGTGGATGGCATCGAGCAATTAGCCATTGATCGTGCGTGCAAGCTGTTTAAATGTGATCATGCCAACGTTCAACCTCACTCTGGATCTCAAGCCAATATGGCCGTGTATATGGCCGCCCTTGAACCAGGCGACACGGTTCTAGGAATGGACCTGTCCCAAGGTGGACACTTGACTCATGGGTCTCCTGTGAATTTTTCGGGCCGTTTGTATAATGTGGTGGGGTATGGGATTGATCCTCAATCACACCGCATAGATTACGATCATGTTTTAGATCAAGCCAAAAAAGTAAAACCTAAAATGATCATTGCAGGATACAGTGCTTATCCCAGAGAGTTAGACTTTAAAAAATTTCGAGACATTGCTGACCAAGTTGGAGCCAAACTACATGTGGACATGGCCCACTTTGCGGGACTTGTAGCTACAGGCCACCACTCCTCTCCTGTGGGCCACGCTCATTTTATCACCACAACCACACACAAAACTTTACGTGGCCCGCGTGGCGGAATGATCTTGTGTGATGAAGAGAATAAAAAACTGATCAACTCCAGAATCTTTCCTGGCATTCAAGGCGGACCTCTTGAGCATATTATTGCCGCAAAAGCCGTTTCGTTTAAAGAAGCTCTAGAACCTTCATTTACAGACTACATTGATCAAGTGGTGAAGAATGCTAAAGTTCTTGCGGAAGCCTTAATGTCTTATGGATATGAGCTGGTCAGCGGTGGAACAGACAACCATCTTATGCTGATTGATTTACGCAATAAAGGTCTAACGGGCAAAAAAGCAGAAGAAGTTTTAGACAAAGCAGGTATCACTACCAATAAAAACACAGTTCCTAACGAAACAGAAAGTCCTTTTGTGACTAGCGGTATCCGCATTGGAACTCCAGCCCTGACCACACGTGGGATGAAAGAGGAAGAGATGCGAAAGATTGCCGCGTGGATGAACGAAGCTCTGACTCATGCTGATCACGCCGAGACTTTGAGTAAAATCAAACAGGAAGTTTACGCCTTCACAAGAGACTTCCCTATCTATAAAAGTTAAGACACCCCTCTTCTTTTTGCAAAGACGAGGTGCCGTCTTTCCTTTTTTATTATCTATTTTATAACTAAAGAATTTTTTAAAGCGACAATAGACGTCGCTTTAATTTTTGCATCTAACTTTAGAAGAAACCTAAACTTCTTGACATGGGGATTGCAAATTTTATTTGCCAGCGCCAAGTAAAGATTGTTTTACGGATTCTAGTTGTTTGTCTACGGTTTTACCTAACCACACAGCAAAAACTTCGTTCACAAAACCTTCGTGGCCCGTGATGGCTTCAAACTGCTCGCCTCTTTTGATGTACAGGGTTTCAGCTTTAGCATCCTTAGAACCAAAAATGATAATTTGCTCTGCTTTTTGAATTTTTGCAGCACTGATAAGTTTCATAAAGTCTTGATGGGCTTGTTGTTCTCCATCAATGCTGTTCACTTTATAAGAATCTATTAAGGCTTCCTTAAGTTTATCCCCACCAAAACTTCTTAAGGGTGTCATCACCACGGCTTTTTGTGGTGAGGATAAAATTTTAAATTCACTCTGTTCAGATAGTAGTTCTTGTGTTGTGTACAGAGTAATTTTGTACACATCTACGTTTACAATAGCCACTTTCTTTTTTCTAATACCTTCGCCGTGTTTTTTTAAAGCTTTTTCTGCAGCAGACGTCGTAAAAACCACTTCATCGTTTTTAATTTCTAAACTTTTTATGGTAGAATCAGAAGTGGACTTTGTGGCTTCTGCTTTTTTGTTCACAGGTGTCACTGCAAAAGCAGTTACAGCAAAAGTCAAAGTGAGAAGCACGGCAGTGGCTATAATGGTAGAAATCGAAAATAAAGGGCGAGTAAAGGACTGATGATTGTTAAACTTAAAGCTCATACTATAAACTCCTTAAAATGTGTTTTAGCACTTACCCTAAAGTCTAATCTAAATTTTACAGCTGACAAGTTGCAAACTCTCATGTCCCTAGTTCTTATTGCAATCTTGTCAGGGTCTTGTGCCACCGCGCCTAAAGAAGGCGATCCTCGATATTTTAAACCTTATGATACAGAAAACGCCTATAACACTTGGACATCTCCCACAGATCCCAACGTGACATTGACGCAAAAATTTAAACCTCCTAAAAATCCCAGACACCGTGGAGTGGACCTTGCGGGCAAATCAGGGCAACCCATCTATGCGGCAAGAGCAGGTACAGTGGTTTATGCAGGGCAAAAGTTTCAAGGGTATGGGAAAATGCTTTTAGTGGAACATGATTCCTCATGGACCACTTTGTACTCGCATTTAAGTCAGTTTAAGGTTCGTAGTGGTGACACCGTAAAACAAGGCCAAATCATTGGTTTAATGGGACGTACAGGACGAGCCTCAGGTGTGCATTTACATTTTGAAGTGTACTACAACAAGATCCCACAAGACCCTTTAAAAATTGTACCGATGAAATATAAAACCAGATAAGAATTCAAAAATTAAAAAGACCCTGCCCAACGCAAATGGACTCAAGTTCTGAAGTTTTACAGTTTTTTTGAAAGAGTCGTCCTCAGGGCCATCACAGTGCAAACCTAGATAGATAAGTCGATCTGCATGCTATGAGCTTTAAAAATATGATTTAACTTTTATCCCGCTAAAATAATGGGATTGTCTTCAGAGTTCACGCGCATAAAATCACTGCGACGTAGACCTAAATTGACAAAGTCGATCTGAGATTCCAAAGCTTCAAAGGTCTTCATCTGTCTATAGATGTGATTCACCTTTTTTTGTACAAAGCGAAGAATTTGTTTTTTGTATTTGGCTCTAAGCCCCACAAACTGAATACTAAAAGTTTCACTGTGGTTTTTACCATCTACAATGCTTAATTTTTCTTGCCTTAGAATCACAGCTCTAGAATTAAAAGATTTTAATTTAAATTTGGAATTAAAAGGAACATGGACCTTCACTTCATCATTAAGTGCCACTTCTCCATAAGGGATTTCCACACGCGCACCCCCTGCGCTAAGCTGTAAGCATTTGGCATTTAAAACCTTGCCATTATGAATGATCACAATGGGATGGGATTGTAATTCAATACGAATATGAGAACGAATTTGTGCGATCTCTTTACGAGGGCTGTAATTGTATAAGAAGTTTTCAATAAACTTTTGAGAAAAACAAGTGTACTCCGTAATCTTTTTCCAATTGTCTTCCAGATTAGAACGCACATACTGATGTCTGGTGATACTTTTTGATAAGATCATTAACGAAAGTTCAGGATAACTGTAAGGGCCCATCCAGCGCTGCCCACACTTAAGATACCAAATCTGACTTAACAAACGTATTTCCTGAGAAGTAAAATATACTTGCATAAGCTACTGTCCTTAGGGCCTAGGGCTTTTACCCCACCCACTAGACAACTCTTCGGCAAGACTTCCCTGCGACTTAAGTCCTTGATCTCATTTTGATGCGTTTTAATCTTAAAAGCTCTGCCAATGCAACGCGTCGTCTGCAGGGCTCCTTGTGTTATGCCCCGACTTTGGCAATCCTAACCTTAAGTCAGGATGAACGATGAGGGGTGTATAATGTCTATTTTGTCCGCTTTATCTATAAAAAAAACTCTATCTAGTGGCTTTGTTGCCTGTTTACTTAGCGCAACCCTTACGACAGGCGCGTGGGCTGACACTCAGATCGCAGAGCCTGCTCGGGCTAGTTTGGCCACTCCCGATTGGTCTTTGATCAACTTACGCTTAGAAGATGTCGCTCAAGATCATATCAATGCCTTTGGGTTTATCATTGATGCCCATGCCGAGATCGACCTTCAAAATACAGATTGGGATGCAGGGAATTTGAGTTTTCGCTTTGATGTTCAGTCCTCAGATCTTTTGCTGCTTTCAACACCCAATCCACTCAGCGTTCAGCTTTCTGGTCAATTCGATGTGAAAACCACTGACCTAGGTGCGGACAAAAAAGTCGACCTGACAGCAGAGGTGTCGCTCAATGGGGATGTGGTTTCTGTTTTACGTCATATCAATGAACTCATCGCTGATTGCAGCACTTATGATCTATCAGATATGTTTATGGTTCACTTTTGTGCTTACTCTGAACATGTCGCACAGAACGATGATGCTTCCACTTACCAACCTGCTTTAGAATCCTTAAGAGACGCTTTGGTGACTCTAGCACCTAATAATAACAGAGTGCCTTTGATTCCTCCTTTTAATAATCAAAAAGGTTGGATGGATGAGTTTTTTAATGTTCTTATAGGAGCTTTAATCACAGGAGATGACACGTCTTCTAGTGTGGTGGCCGAGATTGATCTGTCTACACTTTTAAATTTCCCTGCGCAAGGACAAGCGGTTTTAAAAATCAGCAATGGTTCTTTATTGGTATCACTTACGGGTGAAGCGATTCTGTCTGAGGCCGAGTATTCTTCATATAAAAACACTTTGCAAAGAGGACTACTCTTGCTTCAAGATGGCGATCCAGATTTTATGTCTGAGATTTACCAATACAGCTTTTTAGTTTTTGGTTTGATTGAAGGGTTTTTAAACTAGATTTAATAAATCTAAAATTCTACTTGTATTGTAAATAAATATCTATTTCGGTTGATTTCAGCAATGGAAGATGGTGGCGTGACTCCGCTTCCGTATTTGTAGCTGTTTAACTCGTAGGCCAAAGAAAGTTCGTAGGCCCAAATGTCATTCTGATTTTTCAAAACCAATGCCGTATGGTAGTCTTTGGCTTTATACTCATCTGTGCTGTCTAAGCCTTTACCGTATATGCCTACCAGTCCCCATTTTCCTAATGTGGATTCGTTGAATATCCATTCAAATTTTAGAGCACCGATATTGACCTGTTGCCTAAAAGATTCAAGCACAAAAATAGGTGTAGTTCTTTGATATAGGAGCCATCTGCTTTCTTTAAGATTAGCTCCCACACTCAGATGATCTGAAAGATGCAAATTAAAGCCCAAAGTCAGCTGGCGATCGTATTCACCCACAAGATCAGATTGGGTAAGGTCTTTGGACTCGGCATTGACAATAAGAATGTATCTATACAGGCCATATACAGAAAACCAGTCCGTAAAGTACTTAGAGGTCCCCACCTCGATTCCCGTGGTTAAAAGACTGATCTCATCCACGATGCCCATTCCTTTTGCGTTGGAAAATTCTGCCCCATTGATAATTCCTAGAACCAACGACCACTCATACTTATTGACCTCTTGATTTGAAATTTTAGCGATCTTAGGGGTCTGCTGTGAATCGTATCTTAAAGCTTGGTTTGGCTTTGCCGTAGACGAATCTTTAAAATCATGAGGGTCTGTCTGTGGAGGATTGAATGTATGCCGTGCTTGAGTATCTATTGGAACTTCTGGAGGAACGACTGAAGGCGAAAGAGGAGCCATCAAGGCGATTTCTTTTTCTTTTAAAGAGTAAAACGTTTCAATATCTGTAAACCTAAGATTTTTAGCGCTTAAAGAGGACCAAATGCTTGCAGGAGTTTGAGTTAAAACCTCTTCAGACACATACCCTACACGATAACAATGCTCTATCACCCAAGCTTTATCTGGTCTTTTACTCCAAGGTAAAATTTGAGTGTAAGACTCAACAGGAACTTGAAGACTTCGGCTGGGGTTTAAAATCTGGGCTCGACGTTTAAGTTCAACTTGCACTTGGGATCGGGGTTCGATTTCTAAAATTAAAGACTCTAGGCTTTTATTTTTTTGCGGATTTATTAAGCAAATTTCCATGTCACGGGAAGAACTGGCCTGTGGTGTTCCTGTTTGTGCCCAAGATTCTAAAGCCAAGCAAAGAACTAAGAGCAGCAGTCCCCCACCTCTCCAAAAGCCTACGATAGGCTTTAAAATAGTCCTCACAAGTGGTGTAACTGCGTTGAGATTTTGGGTCCAAGACATACGCGAAACTATCGGTTGATAGAGGGGCTTTTCTCAGTCCAGATGACATAAAAATTATATATAAAGTGAGAGGTCAAAGTTGAGAGTCCACAGGCTAAAGTGGATCAAAATCATATATAATACCAAAGAGAAAAAGCCTTCTTTTTTTCCCCTTTTTGTTGCCTGACCGAGGGGATTTGTGTAGTTTGAGGGTTCCAACTTTAGTCTATCTTATGCGGAGTTAGCTCAGTTGGTAGAGCACCAGCTCGACAAGCTGGGGGTCACAAGTTCGAGTCTTGTACTCCGCACCAATCGCAAATCCCAATAGTGTTTCTTGAAATTGATGTTTTTGCACTTATTTCGTTCATTAAATATCTGTAGAAAAACAATCACTAACAATTATCTATACTTAGTACATTGAAGCTAACACAGCTGGTTAGATGCTAGGCACTCGTGATATTGAGAGAATTTCATCTCATATTAAGGATTGGATATCGCAAGTGGGAGTTTAAAATAAGAATTAGAAAACTCTGTTTTTATATAGCTTTATAGAGCTAAGTAATACTTAGCTCTATAAATTAAACTCAGTACCCAAATACAACGAGTCCCCACACATTTGTATATCTGTCCGATTCAAAGAATGAAGCTAAGCGTTTATAAACGGTATTAAATTCTTTTCTTGGACTCATATCCCTGTTTTGTCGCAATTCTTGAGGAACCATTAAAAATAGAAAGTTTGCTTTCTCACAAAGATGACATTTCCAGAAATCCAGCAAGTCCATATTGTTGATAGTGACTTTTCCTCTCTCAACTTCCAAAATAATACCTGTATCTTTGATAGGGAGATAATAGTCAGGTCTCAATAGCTGATTGGTAGCATCTTTAAAGAGTCCTTTAGCTTCAGAGGTAAAGCCGAGTTCAAGCGCTTCTGTTAAAAAACAATTCTGAATATCATGGCTAGATTTTCCTGGCTGATTGCTAAGACAAATCTGATTGTAAATCTCATCACGATTGAGAATGGACAAAAGTTTATTTGCAACCCCATCAACTTCATTTTTTAAAGCTGAATCAATATCGTCTCTGAAATAACTTACCATTTGTACTGACATTTAACTATCCTATCAAATTATGTCGTAGATATAAAAAAGATAATTTAAAACTGACGAGGTGGTTTGTATAAGCACAGTTGGTCTGTGGACCATGATGTGCCCTTATCATTTAAGGTTTCGCTTTTATAAAGTACGTTTAATTTTCCACCACGAATTTTATTGATTTCAAAAGTTTTTCTAGTTGTAGTTTTTATTCCATTACAGGTTCTTTCTAAAGTCTCAATACTTTTAATATTTACCTTATCTCTCATCTGAGTTTCTATAGTGACTACATTATGGCAAGCCAAGGTTCCTGTTTGAGTTTTTACCATGTCTGAATACTCTCTTCGACTACTAGGAGATACAGAAAACACAATTCCATTTCCGAAATAAAAGCCATCTTCTTTCCTGTCAAAAATTGTCACTTGTGTATCATTTCCACTTGCGTGGACGTCAAAGTTTCCCTCAGGACAAGATGCGCCTTCTGACTTTTGCAGCTCGAGTTGGGACTTATGAAGTTCTTGGAGAATCTGGGGAATTTTATTTTTTGTTACTGTATTTTTAGGGTTTGGCGGTTGTGGCTGGGTTCGAGGCTTACCACTACCTGTACCATCGGCAATTTCACCTGCATGAGCCACAGAAAAACTTAACAGACTTATCAGTATTATTTTTAACATAAAATCCCCCAATATAGAGAACCCAAGGTGTGTCTATAGCTATGATGATAAAAGATTTTTATGTCCTTACAACGTAATATTTATTAAAACCAATATCATGTAGACCATATCATTTTACTAGACCTTTGGCCTTAGAAAGCTGGGATGTACGTTGAAAATAAAAAGTTAGATTTTTAGTTCTGCCGAATCTGAAAAGTTCTTAAGCCAACTTGTAAAGAAATGTGCAGGCGTAATGTCATAACCCAATTTTTGTGCGGACGTCATTTGCATGCAGCTCATTCCGCAAACATCAATGGTTTTAAAGATTTCAAGATCGTTTTGTAAGTTTATAGAAAGGCCCTGCCCCACCCAACCTTGAGAGTAAGAGAGCCCTGCAGAGACTATTTTTTTGCTTTCAATGTACATCCCGTAGTTCTTTTCAAAATCAATTTCAGTTTTGATTCCATAACCAAGAAAGGTCTTTTGGGTCACTTTAAATAAAAACTCTAAATAATCTTTAATCCCCATCTGTAACTTTTTGATGTTCATAATAGGATAAATGGTCAGTTGCCCTGGGTTGTGGATTGTTAATTTTCCACCACGAGAAACCAAATACATATCCATGTCATGATCTCTAATATCCCAATCTGATCTGCGCTCCTCATAGTCTTTCCATAAGCTTCGCCCCACACTTAAGACAGCTTCATGCTCACAGCCCAGTATGTAAGCCGAGTCCATATCTTGTAAGTCTTGTTTTTCCTTCTGCAGCTCTTGCCCCACAGCCATAGACACAAGGCCTAGCCATTGCGACGCAACCTTTAGAGGCTTAATAAGAACTGGGGGCTTGCGCTGGGGTGCTGCTCGGTTTGGCAAAATCTTCTTCCGTCATTGGGGTTAATATTAAGGTCTCTTCAACAATTTCTTTCTTATAAGGTCCTTTTAAAAAGTGCAATCTAGAAATCTCTTTAAGAATAGACATGGTGGCTGGGCGCACAGAAAAGGTGACCTCGTCTCCAGAAAAACTATAAATTCGAAATCCCTTGATCTCTTTAAAAGCCTCTTTGATCTGGTCCATGATCTTTTCAATCTCGTGGTAAGTAAGACTTGCTTTAAACTGCACAAAGAGCTGGGGTTCCTCTGGAACCAAAAGAACCTTATCCTTACGAAAGAACGTCTTCATTCTTTGGCCGAGATCCCCCACCTGTTCTATATTCACAATATCTTTGTCTGATTCGGGAATAAAAATATCTGAAGGTTCTGCTAAAGAATTCACTTTAATGTCTTTTAAAATAAATTCCTCAGGCTTTTCGGTATCATAGATCATATTTCCTGAGATCAAATATTGAGTGTTATTCTGTATTAACTGATCCACAGTGTCTGCTGTAAATTCTTTGACGGTGACAAAATTAAAGCCCAAAAAAATGTTATCCTGTTTTAACTCTTCAACAATTTTCTTTAAAATTTCCTTGTAAACCTCTGGAACTTTTTTGCTTTTGGCAGTCCACCATTTATAGGAAGACATATTTTCGGCATTGATCAAAGTGATGTAAGGCAGGGCTCTTATTTTTAGTGGATCTTTGGTGGATAAGGCCTCTTCTTTAGAATCCATCTCTTTAATCTTGGCGTTCTTGTCTGACTTGGAAGTTTGAGATTGTACTTCCTTGACTTTGGTTGACGAGGTCTTTGCCTGCACTGCTTTAGACCCCTCGTTCTGAGTCTGTATTCTCTCGGTCTTCTGGGTTTGCGCTAAGGAGTTTACTGTATTTTGGGGACTGTCTTCTTGAGCTTTAACAAGAAGACAAAATGTGATTAAAAAAAAGATTATTGTTTTTTTCATGGGATTTATTGGTCGAAATAAATATTATGTAACGGAAAAAGTTTGTTTAATTTTTGCAAGAATTCCACTTCAGGGTAAATGCCCTCTTCACTAGACACTTTCATAAGTACGTTACGTTTGACGTCTTGCATTTCTACATTCAAGTAAAGTTGGGTTTTTCCTGGGTGGCTCACCGCTAGACCTTCAAGCAGTGGCAACACTTTGATCAGCTCTTGGTCTTTGGTTTTAATGACTAATTTATTTTTTTTGCTCAATTCCCCCATTATGGATTGCACGTTGGAAATAAAGAGTTTCTTTTGGTTTTCTTCGATCTCCATTTTTCCAGTAAAGACCAACGGCACGTCTAAAGGCAGCTCCATTTTAAATTTATCATACGCATCTGGAAAAATGATGGCCTCAAAGCTTTCAAACTCATCTTCAACTTGTAAGAAGGCCATTCTTGTTCCCTTTTTAGTGATGATTTCACGTTTATCCGTGATCATCCCCAACCACTGCGTCATCTCTTTATGGGTCTTGGGATCAATCAAAGTTTTGGTTTTAAAAAAATGATCCATGCCTTCCAAAGGGTGTCCCGACAGATAAAATCCCAATACCTCTTTTTCGTCATTTAAAATAGAACGTGGGTTATCTGGTTCTTTATTAGGAACAATCACCTTTTGCACACTGTCTTCTGTATCTAGGTTTGCAAATAGATCAAATTGACCAAGTTCTTTATCTTTGCGCTGACGCTCTTGGCTTTCAATGAATAAGGGATAACTGTCTAGCAGTTCACGTCTATTGTACCCAAACTCATCCAAAGCCCCTGCCTTAATTAAACTTTCAATAGTTTTTTTATTCACTTTGCGCAAATCCACCGAAGCAAAAAAATCATCCAGAGTTTCAAACTTCTGCTGGGGCTGCTCAGCCCTTGCTTGAATGATGGACTCTACTGCTGCCCCACCCACACCTTTAATAGCCCCTAAAGAAAAAATAATATCATCCCCATTTACGGTAAATAGATATTCAGAGACATTCACTGATGGTGGTAGAACTTTAATTCCTTTTTTAGCAGCATCTTTGGTGTACTTGACCACATTGTCTGTATTGTTCATCTCTGTACTTAACAGTGCGGCATAAAATTCTACAGGGTAATAATGCTTAAGCCATGCGGTCTGTGCGGTGATCACACAGTAGGCGGCGGCGTGAGATTTGTTAAAACCATATTTGGCAAATTCCGCCATCATATCAAAAAGTTCATTGGCTTTTTTCTCATCAAAATTATTTTCTCTGGCTCCTTTAAGGAAACGCTCTTTTTGCATTTCCATTTCTGAAGCAATCTTTTTTCCCATCGCACGACGAAGCATATCGGCTTCGCCCAAACTGTAATTCGCGATCTTTGAGGCCACGAGTTGCACTTGCTCTTGATAAACCACAATCCCGTAGGTCTCTTCTAGAATAGCCTCAAGTTCAGGGAAAATATATTTAACGGAAGTTTCACCATGTTTACGTTTTAAATAATCTGGAATCATGTCCATAGGACCAGGTCGATACAAGGCCGTAATAGCCACTAGGTCTTCAAAGCGACTAGGTTTAGCTTTGACAATCAAACTGGTGATCCCCGCGCCTTCAAATTGAAAGACCCCTGCCGTATCCCCTTTTTGCATCAGCTCATAAATTCCAGGATCTGACATGGAGATTTGTGCATGAGTTATGGTTTTTCCACGATTGGCTTTAATAAAATCAAAGGCCTTTTGAATATGAGTCAAAGTCTTTAAACCCAAAAAGTCAAATTTGATCAGTCCAATCTTTTCGGCATGCTTCATGTCGTATTGAACAACGTTTTCTCCGTCTGCGCCTATGTACAAAGGAGCATGGTTCATAATTTGACCATCAGCGATGATCACACCCGCAGCATGAATACCCGCATGTCTGACTAAACCTTCAATCTTTAATGCCAGATCAATTAAGGTTTGCACTTGTGGGTCTTGTTCCATCAGTTCTGCAAACTGTGGTTCTGCTTCAAGAGCCTCAGAGATAGTGATCCCTAATTTTTCAGGAACCAGTTTGCAAATATGATTGACCTCTGTAAATGAAAATCCTAATACACGTCCCACGTCACGCATGGCCGCGCGAGTTTGTAACTTTCCATAAGTGATGATCTGGGACACACTTTGAGGGCTGTACTTTTCAGTCACATACTGAATCACTTCAGGACGACGATCCTGACAGAAATCTATATCAAAGTCAGGCATGCTGATACGCTCTGGATTTAAGAATCTTTCAAAAATCAAATTATAGCGTAAAGGATCAAGATCCGTGATCTTAAGACTGTACGCCACCAGAGAACCCGCACCTGATCCACGACCAGGTCCGACGGGGATATTGTTCTTCTTCGCCCAGCCAATAAAGTCTTGGACTATAAGAAAGTATCCATTAAAGCCCATTTGGCCTATAACCTGAAGTTCAAAATCCAAACGCTCATAGTACTTAGGTTTTTCATCTTCATTCAGTTCATTTCTGGATTTTAACTCTTCAAACCGTTCTTCTAGTCCTTGCAATGCCACGGCCTTAAGTTCATCACCTAGGTCCCTGCCCCCTTCAGTGGGATAAGTAGGCAGGTGATAAATCTGATGGCCCTTTTCGTCTTTGGTTTTAAGTTTTAAATTACAGCGGTCGGCCACCTCTAGGGTGTTGGTCACCCAATCAGGGTGGGCTGCAAAAAGGGCTTGCATCTGCTCTGCAGATTTCAAATAAAATTGATCTGTGCCTAATCTATATCGAGTTTCATCACGAAGAGTTTTGTTCGTACCTACACAGATCAAAACCTCTTGAGCAATTTGGTCTTCTTGATTGAGGTAATGCACATTGTTGGTAGCCACCACTTTAACGCCTAAAGCTTGTGAGGTCTGATTTAAAAAGGGATGGAACTGAGGTTCGTAAGTTAAGCCATGTCGGTTGGCTTCAAGATAAAGACGATCAGAAAAAATATCATGCAAAGACCGAACACCTGTAAGAGCTTTCTCTTCCCCTTTTTGATTAAACAAAAAATATAGCCATCCTTCGTGTCCACCTGTAAGTAAGATCAAATCTTCGCTGTAGGTTTTTAAACTGTCCCAATCTATAAAGGGAAGGTCTGCGTTAAGCTCTACCTTGTGGGCATAGCTCTGCGTGCTTAAAGCACATAAGTTTTGGTAACCTTTGTGGCTTTGAGCCAGCAGCACAATTTTTCCAAAAGCTGACGGGTTCTGCAAAGGTGTCTCTGGGGTTTCAGGAAGCCTGAGCTCTAGACCTAAAATCGGTTTAATGCCTTCTTTTTCACATGCAAAATAAAACTCAATAGCCCCAAACATATTTGAGGAGTCTGTCAGAGCCAAAGCAGGCATTTTATACTCTGCCGCCTTTTTCACCAGTCCCCCAATAGAGTTCGACGCCTCTAACAAGGAATAATGGCTATGGGTATGAAGGTGAACAAACGACATCTATCAAGTCTACGAAAAAGCAGAGAGTTTTAACATTTAAAACACAGCGCGCCACTCTCAGAAGCTCCCGCCATCGCTAGAAGAGTGAAGGTTTAAATCATATCCTTCTCGAAAGCCCCATCCGAGCGAGCAATGCGTATCCGACCAGCGTTGGCCTGTGGGGCCGAAAGGACCCAGAGGGTAACGTAGGCCGAAGACGCTTTGCACCCGAGTCGGTCTTTGGGGGTTTTGAGAAGGATATGATTTAAACCTTCACTCTTCTAGGGATGGCGGTCGACGATGAGGCCTGCGTAGGTTTGGGCGACGGGCATGATTTCTATGCTGTTGACATTTACATGCTTGGGTTGGGCGCTGGCCCAGTAGATGCTTTCGGCGATGTCTTCGGGTGTGAGGGCTTGGGTGTTTTTGTAGAGTTCTTGGGCTTTATTTTCATCGCCTCTAAATCTGACATAAGAAAATTCGGTTTCCCCGACTAAGCCAGGTTCGATATTGGTGACTCGAAGAGCTGTGCCGTGGAGGTCGGTTCTGAGGTTAAGGCTAAATTGTCTGACAAAGGCTTTGCTGGCTCCATAGACATTTCCGCCTTTGTAAGGCCAGCTGCCTGCAATAGAGCCAATATTGATAATGTGACCATGGTTGCGTTTGAGCATGGAAGGTAAAAGGGTGCGGGTCATATACACTAGGCCCTTATTGTTGGTGTCTATCACTTCTTCCCAGTCAGAAAGGTCAGCGTCTTGGGCTAGGTCAACACCTCTGGCAAGCCCTGCATTGTTCACTAAAATATCTATGTCTTGCCAAGCTTGAGGTAGGTTTTGCGGTAAAACTTCCACACTTTTACGATCTGTCACATC